>CAYTWV010000469.1:0-3876 GCA_964442235.1 uncultured Myxococcales bacterium
GGCCTCTTCGGCTCAGCGGCAGCCCTTCTTGGGTTGATTTCGGTGCTTTTTGTGCTCTATCTGGGCTACTCACGAGATACCTACGGAGACGTCGGAGTCTTTTACCTCAAATGCACCTTTTTTGATGGCGACTGGAGGACCGATTCCTCCACGCCCGTTCAGGAACTGCCCTTCGCCGCACTCACGCTCCTGGAAGGCTCTCCCGACGACCCAACCCAGCCCGGCCCAGTCGCTGAGGCAAAAATTGAACTTGTCCCCTCTACCGACGCCGGCTCCTTACTCTATCGGGTCTCGGTGGGTGCCGGGGCCCAGCGCTTTGTGCGGATCTCCGGACGAAACCGCCGTGGCGAGAGCGAGTGTTCCCCCTCGCTGGCCCCTTTGGCCAAAACTCCTGGCGTGGCTCTGAACTCTCTCACCGATTCACCCGACCGTGCGCTGGAACTACGAATCCCCACCTGTCGAGCTACCCGCTCTCGCACATTGCTTGTGCCCGCCGGGGTCGTCCTGGTCCCCTCGAAAGATGAATCGGATACGTCTCACCATCCCGTGGCACTGCCTGAATTCCGTATCGATCGCCACGAAGCCGCCCGCGCTGACCTTTTGCCCTTCCTTCTTTGGCTAAGGGCCAGCCCTGGTTTTGGTGTGGACGGCGATTTTGAACCCCCGCAAGTCCCCAAAATCCCCCAATCGGAACTGCCCGCCAACTTCGTGACCCAGCGTGTCGCCCGACTCTATTGCCTCTGGTGGGGCATGGACCTGCCCACAAGGGACCAATGGATCAAGGCCGCCAGGGGAGGCAAAACCCTGGACGGCGACGCCGTGGCCCTGCAGCCCAATCCCGAACCCGCACGTCGCTACCCCTGGGGCAACTTGACCCCCTCACCAGGGAACGGAAATTCGAAGCTCGCTGCCGCCGCTTTCCTGGCCCCAGGCGCCAATCTTCAAGCGCCCGTGGATGTCGATTCGTTATCCGACGGGGCCAGTCCCTACGGTGCCCTCCATATGGCCGGGAACGTCGCGGAATGGACTCGGGAAGTGCAGGAAACCGCTCAGAACGACTCGTGGCCCGCCAACGCACCTCGAAGCTGGACCATGGGAGGACACTTCCTCTCTACGGCGCCCACACAGTTGACCATTGGCCAAGGAGAGTTGCTCGACCCCGGTTCATCGTTGCCCCACGTTGGATTCAGGTGTGTTGAGGAATTGGGCGGACTACAAACGCCCTAAAATCACTGAAGGATAAATTTTCGGATCGAAGGATCGTAGGTTTTTGTATCCAGTTTACGAAGACGGTTGTTGTCTATGGTGTATATTCTGTATTTGGCCATGGTGACGGGATCATCGGTGACCCGAGTCGACGAGCCACAACACACGAACTGAGTCTTCTTGCCCGGCTGTTCCCGTTGCCAGACCTGGCCCACGTGGTCGTGCCCATAAAGCACCAGATCCACTTTGCAACGATGAAGCACGTCCAGCACCGCGTCCCTGTCCAGCAACCTGGACGTCAACTCGGGCAACGCATGGCGGGCATGCAACGCATGATGAACCACTACACAAAGGACCCTTCCCGCCAGGTTGGGCCGAGTCAGCATATACTCTAGTTTGGCCAGTTGCCGTTCGCCCACCCTTCCGTGAGACATCAGTGGCGTATTCCGAATGGCCGAGCAGACCCCGAACAAGACCACGTCCCCCAAATCCTTCTGGTAGGGGTACAGGTCCACGTCCATGTCCGAAAACCCCTCGGGGAACATGTATGGATAGAAGGTTTTTTCGAACCGCCTGGTCAACGCAGCGCCAGCGGTATAGTAGTCGTGATTGCCCGGTACCACCGACACCTTGGTTCCGTTGCCCAGCAGCTTCAACAAGTGGAAAACACGCTCGAACTCCGATTCCAGGGCCAGATTGCTGACATCCCCAGAGACCACAACATGGTCGACTCCCTCTCGAAGAAGGTCGTCGATAAGCACTTCAAAGACCTCTGGACGATGCTCCTTGGCGCGCCTCAACAGCAGGTTCACGGCACCAAAGGCCCGCCTGGTGGTTGCCATCCGGGTGAACTTCATGCCCGTTGTGTCCAGAAGGTGAACGTCCGAAATGTGTGCCAGTCTCATGGACACCTCCACGCTCGGGTACCTTACCAACAGTTCAAGCGGAAACAAGGACCAATTCACCCACGGCCCCGCACCAACTCCGGGAAAATGGCAGTCTGTGCCAATTCCCTTGATTTTGGTCGGCCCCTACGGTTCACTTTCCTCGGTTTACGGAGGCCCCATGATTCATCTACGCCGCACGTTTTGCCTGGTCCTGGCCCTATCGGCCTGTTCGTCCACGTCGTCGCCCGACGTAACACCTCTGGACGCCAAGTCCGACACAGGGTTGGACGCCATTTCCTCGGATCTTGCGGATGGTTCCCAAGAGACGCTTTCCGACGCCCTGGACGTGACAACCCAGGATCAGTTCGAGGTTCTTGTTCCGGCCAAGCCTGAGGGCCAGCCTTGGGACCTGGTTCCTCTGGCCCGCCTCAGTTCCAGCTCACCACGGCCACTAGCACCCATGCCTTGGCCCCGAGAGACCGAAACCGCCGTTGCCACGGTTCGAGATGGCCACGACGCTACGGCGTTTGTCCCCGTGGCCGGACCTGCCTGGATTGAACTGGACGTGGGGCCTTGGGTGGGACATCCGATCTGGTTTGATACCCTCTCTTTGATATGGGACGGCGCCCCCGCCACCGAGGTGAACGTTACGCTGCTTGCCTATGACGGGGTGCGAACAACGCCGGTCGACGTGCCGGGCGGGGTCGGGCCCGTTTCCGTCGACAGCGTCGCCGCTTGGTCCGTTCGTGTGGCGTTTGTTGCCGATTCGGGAACTCGCCTGGCTGGTGTTACTCTGACCACTCGCCATGACGACCTGCCCCTTCCTTTGTCGGCCCCGACGCTGGCCGAACTGCCCGCAAAAAAGCTCGAAGGTAGCGGCATCGTGGAAGGGTTCTACGGGATTCCCTGGTCCTGGCGGGAGCGGCACAACATGGTGCTTTCGCTGGCCCGTTCGGGGTACGACACCTATCTGTACGCTCCGAAAAATGACCCCCTGCACCGGATGCAGTGGCGAGACTCTTACTCCGAACTGGATATGGAGCGGTTCTCCCAGTTGGCCCAGTTCGCCCGGTCCGTGGGGGTTCGTCTGGTGTTCGGAATCAGCCCGTTTGTTGATTTTGGACCCGACACGGAGCAGGACCAGCAGGTGCTGGCGGCCAAAGTCACCCAGTTCATGGAAGCCGGATTCGCCGGCTTCGCGATCCTGGCCGACGACATCGAAATGGAGGGCGACTTTGTGGTGGACCAGACGCTGGGGATTCAGCACACCGAGGTCACCAACAAACTGACCGAAGAACTCCTGCCACTATATCCTGACCTGGAGGTCTGGTTCTGTCCCACGGCCTACAGCGACGAGCGCTGGAAGCAGTGGCCCCAGGCTACCCAGTATCTTACCGCCGTGGGGAACCTGGATCCCATGGTCCGAGTCCTTTGGACGGGGCCCGACACCTTCAGCGCCACGCTGCAGTTCTCGGACCTGTTGCCCATCAACGAGGTTGTTCAGCGTACGGTAGCCATTTGGGACAACTACTGGGCCAGCGATGGCGGCGATGGGTTCACAGGGCGCCTGCCCATGGCCGGTTTTGCCGACCGCAACGCCGATGTGGCGTCCCTGGCCATTCTCAATAACCCCGCCATTCTAGGCAGTGCCAAGCGCGTACGCGCGTGCAGGCAACGACGACGCAATTTGGCGCGCGAGTCGCGATGCCGACCTCGAGCGGCGTTGAACGTTGATGCAAGCGTTGGTGGCAGTGTTGTCAGGACGAATCATCACGAGTGCAAG
>CAYTWV010000470.1:0-3858 GCA_964442235.1 uncultured Myxococcales bacterium
GTCCCGGGCGCGCTGACTGGTACCGGAAGCCTTTTCACGGGTCGCTGGATGGTGGTGACCAAGTCGCCACTGACCGGAGGCTGGGGCGATGCCAATTGCGGCGGGCAATTGTCCCCCATGATCAAACGGTGCGGCTACGACGGGATCTTCTTCGTGGGCAAGTCCGAGACACCGGTCATGCTGGTGGTTCGTGGCGGCAAACCGGCCCTGGAGGACGCATCGGAGTACTGGGGAAAAGACACAACCGTCACCGAGGAAGAACTCAAGGCCAAGTACGGCAAGACCACCCAGGTGGCATGCATTGGCGAATCCGGCGAGAAACTTTCTTTAATTGCGGGCATTTCCACGGACAAGGGCCGAATGGCGGCGCGCGCCGGCGTGGGTGCCGTGATGGGGTCCAAGAACCTCAAAGCCCTGGTGTTGTTCGGCAACCACAAGGTCACCCCGGCCGACAGGGAAGCCATCAAGAAGTTGTCCGAGCAGTGCCTGAAATACGTCAAGACCGAGTTGCCTTTGCCTCCCGGTCCCTTGGCCACTTATCTGGGCACAACCATGGGGATTTTGCCCATTCAGATGGCCCAGGATGGCATGCTTTACAAATGCATGCTGAAGAAGTGGGGCACGGTCAGCATGAACCTGATCTCGCTGGAGATGGGCGATTCTCCCTTGAAGAACTGGACGGGAACTCGTCACGACTTCGACCGCAAAAAGTCCAGGTCCATCAACCCCGACGAATTTGTCGCAAGGGAAAAGAAGAAATACCACTGCTTCTCTTGCCCGCTGGGGTGTGGCGGAATCTGTGAAGGCAGCGGCGGCTTCCCCGAAACACACAAACCCGAGTACGAGACCGTGTTGTCCCTGGGTGGCCTGATGATGAACCAGGATTTGGACAGCATTTTCTATATGAATGAATTGCTGAACCGAGCCGGCATGGACACCATCTCCGCAGGCGGCACCGCTGCATTTGCCATTGAATGTTATGAAGCCGGGCTGATTACCAAGGAACAGACCGGAGGCCTGGAACTGACCTGGGGCAACACTCAGGCCATTATTGCATTGATTAAGAAAATGATTGCCCGAGAAGGCATTGGCGACTTGCTGGCCGACGGCAGCAAGGCAGCCGCAGAAAAGATAGGGAAAGGCTCGGAGAAGTTTGCCATCACCGCCGGCGGTCAGGAACTGCCCATGCACGACGGCCGTCTGGATCCCGGATTCGCCGTTCACTATGCCGCAGAACCCGCCCCCGGACGCCATACCATCGGGGCCCAGCTCTATTATGAAATGTACCAGCTTTGGAAGAGGGTGCCCGGCTTGCCCAAGGCATCCTTGTTCTACACAAAAGGCTCAAAATACGTACCCGACGAGGAAAAGGCGATCACCGCAGCGGCGTGCAGTAAGTTTGTAAGCATCAACAATTGTGCTGGTATTTGTATGTTCGGGGCCTTTATGGGGGTAAGTCGCATACCCATTTTTGAGTGGTTGAATGCGGCGACAGGCCGAAACTTGACTCCCACTCAGTACATGGAAATTGGTGCCAACGTACAAGCCATGCGCCAAGCCTTCAACTTTAAGCACGGGGTGGACCCCAAACGCAACATTCCCTCGGAACGCTCACTGGGAGCCCCGCCGCTTACGGACGGGCCCTTGAAGGGGCGCAGCGTGGACATCGATAAATTCCTGAAGGACTACTGGACCGAAATGGGTTGGGATCCCAACACGGGTTCTCCGGGCGAAATCGCCCCGCTTTGACCACGGTTGACTGGCCCCCACAAAGGTCAGGTCCTGTGGGTCATCTCGGCAACTACCTTTGGAAATCATGAACGACATCGGGGGAATCATGAGGCGGCTGGCGATTATACTGGGTCTGTTCTGTTGTATTGGTTTGGTTGGTTGCAGCAGTGACACCAAGTCAGGGTCAGAGGGGGACTTGGCAGAGCCGGACGGCGTGGTGCAGGACTCTGGTACGGACCAGGCCGTGGAGCCCGACGCACCCGGCATCGACGCCCAAGAGACCAAACCCTGGCCCGCCTTTGAACCGGTGGTATTCGCCATCCTGACCGACATCCATATTGACGGCAACCTGGAAACGGGAACGGCCAAGAAGGTAAAGGCCCTTCTGGCGACCGCGGTCGCTGCGACCCCCTCTGCGGAGTTCCTGGCGCTGACAGGGGCCTTGACCGAGACGGTCCAAGAGCCTGTGGACCTGACCGAAGGTTCCAGGATGCACACCCTGAAGACCCTGCTGACCGAAACCGGCATCCCCGCCGAAGGGTGCATGGGGAACCACGATTTTTATGCCGTCGACGACCTGCTCTACGAATTCACCTCGGATCGAGATGCCCGTGAAGAGCTGTTCAAGCAGGAATTTGGCATCGAACCCTGGTACTACACCATCCACGGCGGGACCAAATTTGTTTACTTGAACGCCATGCACGGGGAGTTGTGGGCCGACTCTTTGGGTCTGAATGGAAGCATGGGGGCGCAGCAGTTGGCCTGGCTTGACGCAGAGTTGTCCGATGGGAAACCTGCCGTGCTGTTCCTGCACCATCCACCGGCCAGTGTGCTCGAGGTCGGCGATTTGACGCTGCCCGAGGTGATTTCCCAGCATGCGGCCAATGTGTTGGCCGTGTTTGTGGGACATGTACACGTGTTTGCACGCGAGGAAATCGGAGGGGTGCCGGTCTATGTGACCGAGGCGGGTTACAAGGGCAAGTCCTTCCACCACGTTCGTGTGGACCCTGCTGCCGGCACCATCGAGATTCTGAATGCAGCGGACATCGACTACGGCGAGACGACCGTGTTCGAGTGCCCCGGCGAGACCGAGGCCCCATTGCCGCCCATGGAAGTACTGCAAGGGAAGATTCTTGAGATTCGAATTCCCGACGCCCACATCGTGCCTTTGGGCCTTGGAACCTACCTTCGAGACATGGTCGCAAGCATTCCGATGGCCATGTCTCTGGACGGCACCATGGAAGCCGGCACCATGCGGGGCCTGCTGACCACGGGCAGTTTCCAGGGCGATCCGGAAGGCGACAAACCGGCTTACATCAAGGCCGTGAAACAGGCCGATTGTGTCGAACTGAAGTTCACGCTTCAGGGAGGGTGCTTCACCACCGCCCCCGTGGACTTCCGCGTGGATCTGGCCAAATTGCTTGGGCTTCCGCTTCCTCAAGGGTGGTTGATACGGGCGGACTTCAAGGACTTGGAGTTGGCCGGGCAATTGGCCGCCGATGGCACGGTCCAAGGGGGATCGCTGAAGACAAAACTGGATCTGTCTATCGGCCTGGAGGATGTGAAAGACATCATTGTGTCTCAGTATTGCGCAGGGAAGTTGTCGATGTGTAAACCCGGAATCAAGGGAATGCCGCAGTGCCCAGAGGGAGCGGGGCCGGAGTTTTTCGCCACTCTGCCCCAACAATGTGATGTAGAGATCGTTGGTGTGGGCCTGCGAATGGTGTTCGCTATCCTGAAATCGATTCCTGAGTACACCGTGGAGTTGGACGCCAATTTCACTACCTTTGCGGCAGAACCCAGCGCTACGGCACAAGCAGGGGCAGCGGACCCTGCCCTGTTCGCCACCGGCGATGGGGGGACATGCCCTGCCCCCTGAAGTTTCGCCATTCCGCCCGTTGAACCCGGGCCGCGGCGGTGTTACTCTTTCCCGGCCAATGCGATGGCAATCCAGGGACTTGTTTGTTCGCACTCCACATTTTGGGAGGTAGAGTCATGTTGCGATTATCCAGATTCGGTGTGATGGCAATGGCAGTGGCCTTTGGCCTGTCCATGGGATGCAAGAGCGAGCAGGCCGTCGAACCTGCCGCCGAAAAGAAGGAAGAAAAGGCTCCTGCCCCGCAGGAA
>CAYTWV010000471.1:0-3851 GCA_964442235.1 uncultured Myxococcales bacterium
CAGGGCTTCGAGCTGCGCCCGCACCTGGGCCGTACTCTTAGCGACACTGCCAAGACAACCGTGGCCCAACAGGGCACCAAGGGCGCCCAGGTTCAAATCGTGGTCATGGATGGCCTCAGCGCCACGGCCATCACGGTCAACGCCCCCAAAGTGGTGCCCGCCTTGACTCAGGAACTGACCCGAATGGGCTATCGGGTGGGAACCCCATTCTTCATTCGCAACGGCCGAGTGGCATGCGGCGATGAAGTGGCACGAATCCTGAAGACGCAGTTGCTGATCTCCATTTGTGGCGAGCGGCCTGGCCTGAAGAGCGCCGAATCCATGGGGTGCTACGTCACCTGGATGGACGTGAAGGATTTCAACGAGTCCAAACGCAGCATGATCTCCAACATCCATGACGGGGGTCTGAAACCCGATGAAGCCGTTCGGCACATCGCTGCGCTTAGCAAAAAAGCCATGGAACAGCGCAAGACGGGCGTGGAGTTGATGCCATGATCCTGGAGCCCATCAAACCACAAGTTCTGGCCGTCAGGCTCATTCCCCGAGTCGACCCCCAGCTAAAGGCCCAGTTGGGCTTGCGGCCGGATCAAGACTCCGTGGGATTGCTGACCTGCACCAGCGACGATGCGCTTTACACCGCCCTGGACGAGGGCACCAAGGCCGCCAAAGTCGAAGTGGTCTACGCCAAAAGTTTCTATGCCGGCGCCAGCCACGCCTCGGGTCCCTTCTCGGGCGAAGTCATCGGCATTTTTGCGGCACAAGACCCCGACACCGTCAGCAGCGCCTTGCAGGCCGCCATCGCCTATCTGGAATCAAAGGCCTGGTTCTATTCGGGTAATCAGGCCGGTACCCTGGCGTTTTTCCCCCATGTCATCCCATCAGTCGGTCGGTACCTTGGGAAGTTGGCCGGGGTAGAGCCCGGCACCGCCATGGCCTATCTGATAGCCCCTCCCATCGAGGCCCTGCTTGGCCTGGATGCCGCCCTGAAAGCGGCCGATGTGCAAATGAAGGTCTTTTATGCTCCGCCTTCGGAAACCAACTTCGCCGGCGGACTTCTGGTGGGCGATGTTCCCAGCGTCGAAGCTGCTGCCGCTGCCTTTCAGCAGACCGTGCTGGAACTGGCCAAGACCCCGCAGCAACTGACCCCGGCCCAAAATGTGACGCTGCTTACCGAAAAATTCGGCAAACCCTTCGAGCGCCCCAATTCGCCGGCGGCCCTGCCCTATCGAATCCTCGAGTCGGGCATGGAACTCAAATCGAAGCCAGACGGATACACTCACCTGTTCACCAACGCCTCGCTGGTGAAAAAGAACCACCCGGCCATTCGCTTTCGTGGCGAATTGGACCTGTTCCAGGCCCAGGTCATCGAAGCCTCGGTAGCCTGCCACTCCGAGGGCCTCCTGCCCCTGGTCTCGGATTTGAAAGACGTCCTGGCCTACCTGCGAGCCATCATGGCTTCCGAAGTCACCGGCAAACCCATGCCCAGACTCAGCGTGGGCGGGATGGATGCCGAAGAACTTCACCGAATCTCGCATAACACCGCAAAATTCTTGGGAATTGGCTGGGTGCTGCCCGATGCAACCATGGGCCCTGCAATCAGCAAACTGAACCTGCTGCGAGCGACCTGCCGCCACGTCGAACTGGAAGCAGACGCCGCCTTTGGCGATGATTCTCACTTGACTCCGGCCAACCGCGACAGCCTTATGCACGGCCTCAATCGCCTCTCCAACGCTCTTTATGTGCTGGTGTGCAAGGCCCTGGCGCTGAGGCGCCCCCCCAAGTCCTGACATTCTGCCGGATGGCCTCTCCAAAATCAGACTCTTAGCGCCGACCAGGATTCCTCATCATCTTCTAACGCGGGCCTCATAAGTCTCTTGCCGAAGTCAGCGAGATTTCCCCTCGCCTCGGATGCAACACCACGTTAACATCCGCTTTGCAAGGAGGAAAACTATGAGATCCGGCTTGAATCTGCTTCTGCTGACCCTTGTTGTGGCCGCTCCCAACCTTGCGGCGGCTGAGCCGCCCGCAACGGCCCCCGCACCCTCACTTACCAAAGCCGAAAGCTTCACCCTGGAAGCCACGGCCTACTTCCGTTACGCCTACCTGCTTCAAGACTCTGCCGTGCAAGAGGACGGCCAGAAAGAGCCTCATGATAACTCGTTCGAATTGATGAGGTTCTACTTCGGCGCAAAAGCGCAGTTGAACCCCTGGCTCTCGGTTCGATACACCGCCGACGTGGGTCCCGAAAGTTCCACCAAGGTCGAAGCGGGCGGTGCCAGCGTCGAAATCCCGGGAAGCCAACGGTACGACCTTTACACCAAGTACGCCTGGCTGCAGGCCGACTTGACCAAAGACCTTTCCCTACGCCTCGGAATGATCGACAACCCCTACAATGAACTGACCGACAAGTTCTGGGGATACCGCTACACCTTCAAGAACGCCGGGGACGAAGAGAAGCTTTGGGAAGGTGCCGATCTGGGCCTCTATCTTCGGTACACGTTGCCCGAAAGCCTGGGCGAAGTCACTTTGGGAGTGGTCAATGGGGCCGGCTATAAGACCTTCTCCGACAAAGACGAAAACAAGGATCTCTGGTTTGTCGCCAACCTGACCCCGCTGAAATCCCTGGGTGGCATCTTGGCCAACTTTAAGCTGGGCGCCTACCTGAACTATGTCCTTCCTCTGGAAGACGACGGGCTGGAACGGCTTTTCCTGAGCGGCTTTGTGGGCTACCAGGACTCTCTGCTCACTCTTGGCTACCAGCTTTTGGCCGATGACGTGACCGCCGCCGGACAGGACGAATCCGTCGCCGGTTTGGGCCACGCTGCCTATCTGCGCCTGGATACCCCCTGGCAGCTCGGGGTACTGGGCCGGCTGGCCATCTACGACAAAAACAGCGACGACGACACTGTGGCCACCAAGTATCAAGCCTTGGCCGGCCTCTCTTATGCCCCTGCCAAACTCTTCCAGTTCTCGGCCTCGGGCCTGGCCACCTGGTACTCCAAGGTGGACGGCGTCGAGAAAGAGACCGAACTCAAGTTTCTGCTCAGCACCCAATTCCAATATTAGTGCAAATCTTCCGGGGCCTCGGTGAATCCGGGGTCCCCGGGCCGACAGTAGCTGCTGGCTGGGTTCAATTCACAGGGAACTAGCCTGACGCTAACCGAATTCTAACAAGGACCCTCTATTTCTTCGGCGACTCGTTGAGGAAGGGGTCTTACCCAGGAGGTTTTTATGTCCAATCGAACGGTTCTGATGACTCTGACTCTTTTGGCGTTCAGCGTTGCCGCACTGCATTTGACCGGTTGCCAGGGGAATCCCGCAGCCCCCCCCAGCGCCAAAGTGGAGCAAGTCCAGGCAGCGGGTTCGGGCGCGGTCAACGGCGACACCGTGAAGTCCCTGGCTGGCGCCGGCGCCACGTTCCCCTTCCCCATCTATTCCCAATGGGCCCACGCCTACAACAAAGAGACAGGCCTTCAACTTAACTATCAGTCCATCGGAAGTGGCGGCGGAATCAGCCAGATCAAGGCCAAAACCGTGGACTTCGGAGCCAGCGACGCTCCGCTTAAACAAGAGGAACTGGACGAATCGGGCTTGCTGCAGTTCCCCATGATTATGGGCGGCGTGGTAATCGTCGTGAACTTGGATGGTGTGCAGCCCGGGGCCCTCAAACTCTCCAAGACCCTTTTGGCCGATATCTATCTGGGCAAGGTGACCAAGTGGGATGACGCCGCCATCACGGCACTGAATCCCAATGTCTCCCTGCCTAACAAAGACATCACCGTGGTCTACCGCGCCGACGGCAGCGGAACCACGTGGATCTTCACAAACTACCTGGACAAGGTCAGCAAAGA
>CAYTWV010000472.1:0-3843 GCA_964442235.1 uncultured Myxococcales bacterium
TGTGGGCAAGCTAGAGCAATCGTTCCTAGAGTCAACAGAACTCGCTGTGATCAGGGTGACCAGCGTTTCGGTCTGGATCTCCATCAATTTCATGGCATCTATCGGCCTCGGCAGTTTCCAGGCCGCATTGATTCAAGAGACAAACGGGTGTATGGTTGCACTGCGGGGTGCAGGTGGTTGAGAATTGATGAGTTTGTGGTTGGTAGTCTGAGGCCGCGCTGGGTGAAGCTCCTCGTAGCGCGGCCTATTTTGCTGTCTGGACGGGAGTGATCCTGATGTTTCCTTTCTGAAAAATATGATCAAGAAAAAGCGATTTGAGTTGAAGCCCTTTGCCGCCGGTCAGATCTGGGAAGTGGCCGATGCGAGTTTGAGAATCGATCTAGTCGGCAAGACGCTGGTGCAGTACAAGCGCTACAAGGTGAAATCCAGAGGTGTGCCCACTTCCTTCTCCAACAAGAAAGATCTGGAGAAGTTCCTGACCGTCAACAAGGCGATTTTGGTGCAGGAGTAGGGCAAAAACAAAACCGGGCCTCTCAATCAGGGGATGATTGCAAGAGGCTCGGGGAATTTCGATATACAGGGAGATGAGGTGGATTGACGACTCCGGCCTGGATAAAAACCGAAGTCGAAATCTTTCAGGCATCCAAAGAACAAGTGCCAAAAGCGTCAGGCAAATCTGCGCACGGAAAACCACGCAAACAAGCGGAAGCACAAACGCCGCTGTGCAGATGATTTTTAGACGCTGCTCTAGCCAATTCGTTCAAACAGGTCTTGAGCGCCGTCCAAGCTTGCTACTTGCGTAGAGCTGGGAAAAACTGCCGCCGTTCAATTGAAAACAGCAGAGCGATCATGGATCCAATTTTTCAATGGGTGATCAAAGTCTCGGATGAGGTCGTGGATCAAAAAGGCCATGTGAACAATGTCGCCTACGTGCAGTGGATGCAGGACGTGGCCATTCGTCATTCGGAAGCAGCAGGATGCTCTGCCCTCACCTCGGCCATGGGCGCCTCTTGGGTGGCAAGGACTCATCATGTGGAATATCTGCGGCCTGCTTTTCTGGGCGACGAGATCAAGGTGTTGACGTGGGTGAGCAACTTTCGGAAGGTGCGATCCCTGCGCAAATACAAGTTCGTCCGGGCTGCACCACAGGAGGTTTTGGTGCAGGCAGAAACCGATTGGGTCTTTGTGGACGCAACGACGGGACGCGCACGATCTGTTCCTGAAACCATCCAAAAGGCGTTTCAGATTGTTGCTCCCGAGAATGAACCCTGACCAAACCATCATGGAAACGCTTCCAGTATTCTGCGCCATGAACAAAATCATTCTGCTCATCTTCATGTTCTTGGGTTCATCGCTCTGGACCTCGGGCGCACAAAAAGCGCAGGACTACCTCTCGCGCCTCCAAAGCACCATTGTCCAAATCCGCACCAATCTGGCAACGCTCACGACCTCCGCAGAACAAGCCGCTCATGAATTCAAATCTGGAGGACGTCTCTGGGCAGCAGGCCGACAGGCGGACTTCATTGCAGAAGCTTGTGGTCGTGCTGGTGGTTTGATGGCCATTGCGTCTCTGGGGCGTCAAGTTCCCACCAACCATGACGTGATCCTCTACGCTGTTCCTGACAAGCTCCACGAAACCGACCTGAAGACGATCACTGCATGGCGGGAAAAAGGTGTCATCGTCATCTCCTTCAGCTCACCGGCCGGGATGTTCAACAACCGTTATCCCCTCGACACAGTAGCCAATGTTGTCGAGTTGTGGACGTGGACGGGAGAATTTGTGGCGGCCTGCACACGTTTGGGAACGATGCCTGTTCTCTACCAAAGCTACGGTCTGCCTGGAGGACCTGAGCGTGGAAAGAAATACCAGGGCAAGAAGTTCCATGACGACTTGACCATTCCGGCTATTGCTCCTGGTGCTCTGGGGCGGCAATACCTGGACCAAATCGAACGAATGCTGGAAACGGTTCACACGCAGATGCCGAAGATCCAGCAAGCAGCGAACTGGTGGGGACAGGCAAAATCGGCGACAACCTTCGGCACCGGGCACATGTTCTCCAAGCACTACCAAGATTCGCGTGGAGTTCCGCCATGCAGTTTTGCGACGGCTCCAGCTTGGGAAGACAAAGGCCTGCTCGACACCAACGATTCGCCACAATTCGTCCTCTATCTCGGCTACCAGTTCGCTCCCAAGAAACTCGTGGAGCAAGCCAGAACGATGCCGGTAAAACTCGTTTACTCCGATGTTCAACCAGCCCAACCGCCAGAACCGGCCAACATTCTCTACATTGATCCCGCCTGGCCTCTGACCGATGGCTGCGTCAAGGTGGCTGGATATGACGTTCCGATCCTGCCTGCGAGTGGCGTAGTACAAGCTGCCATCTTTTGGACGATTACTTCAGAACGGGGCAAACTTTCTCCGTGAGCCTGATCGAAGTGGTGATGGTCAGGAATAAGACCACTCCTGAATCTGCTTATCAGTTTTCCACTGCTCGTTGTGTTGTTCAAAATGATTGAGGGGCTCACAACCTCCTGCTCCCAGACGCTGGATTGCCGCTGGGAGAAGTATGCCTCAACAAGAAATGCCCTCTGCCAACATGCCCAGATAGCACCAAGCATATCCACCAAAGAATGAGATGGGAACGGTGTACCAATTTCTCCATATAATGTGTGCAGAGATCAGCGCAAGACAACCCACCGTAAATAGGATGCAACTCCAAAGATTTACATGCTGAAGAAAGAGGATAATAGGCCCGAGGCAATCCGTTACAGCGTATTTCAATGGCATATGTCCCCCAATGGAGGCATAGATGAGATATGCGACCAAGCCAAGGGCAGCTGGCAACGTCCGCATTGCTATTTCTCTTAGAATCTTTTGAAACACAAGTACTCCAATAACTCTCAAGTTTGTGGAAAGCAAGTCGCTGGTAGAGTTGTTCAGACCGGCGCAGCCCTATCCGCTGCGACTCCCGCCTGGCAGAAAACGAGCGCAGCAAATTCAAAGCCGGCGACCAATCCTCATTCTCACTTGGCCAGAGTGACGATCTTGGGATGGGCCATGAACTCGCGCCCGTTAAGATTCCCGACCACGTTGTAGAACCCTTCGTCACTCCAGAAGACGAACCCCGCCAGTTCGGGGAACCGGCTCTCCAATTTCTGCAGCACATCAAAGCAGTCTCGTGGTGGATCGGATTTACCGCGAATACCCAACTCGGCCCACCAGACGACTTTGCCATGATTCCTCTTCTTCGCGACCGCCCATTCATATTCAGCGAAAGGTAAGCCGGTGCCGTAGGCTGACTTCCCCAGCACATCCACGTAGGCGTCGCCAGGATAACAACGCTCCAGCGCACCACTGTTCTGCGTGGTGTGATAGGCCCAGATGATGTTGTCGAGCTTCTTGGTGGCCTGGAAATAGTCATGAGCCAGGCGATAGAGCAGGATGATGGCTTCGCTGCCCTGTTTGGCGTGCCACTTATTCCGGTCTTCACTTTCCACGAACGGGGTGTAAACGACGGGAATGCTCCGCTCCTTTAACCATTGCAGATTGGCAGCCATCCGGTCGAGTTGCCGGTGGAATTTCGTTTTGATTACGTTTTCACCAGCCGACCAAATCTGCTCGATCTCGCAAGGATCGTTCCATCTGCCTCCGCTCGGGTTCGCAAAAAAGCTGTAAACGCCGGCAATCAGACCTCGGTTCCAAAGCTTCTCAACGCCTTCATTCCACGCCGCATCGCTGAACGGATTATCCTCGAAGTCGTAGGTAACGCAACCGTACCGCGGTAATCTGCCCGTGTGCTCATGCACCTTGTGGATCCAGTTCTTGGGGTGGTCCATATCAGG
>CAYTWV010000473.1:0-3829 GCA_964442235.1 uncultured Myxococcales bacterium
GGGGCGCGTACCGTCGCAGGGGGGCGGTCCGGCGGGGGGCTGGCCCGTCACGCCGAAGCTTTGGCGATGGCGGGATGGGCCGCGGTCACCCCTAGGTGGGCGCGTCGTAAGGCTGCGTGCGATGTGCGCGATGTGTGTGCGAAAGTTGCTTGTTGATTACGGCGTGGTCGGGGCTTCGGGCTTTGCTGCGGCTTCTTCCAGAACCATGGCCGCAAACTCTTTGACTTCGGGATCGGGGTCGTTGGCTGCAAGGGACTTCAGCAGCGGGCCCCCTAATTCCGGGGAGAGGTCCGCCAATTCGGAGACAATCAGCAGGCGGGTCTGGGCATCGGCGGTCGTCAGGACTTCCTCCAGAATGGCCAAACGCTGGGCTTCGGGCTGTTTCTTCAGTTCGTCCCGGGCATGGGCCTTGACCCGAAAGTCATCCCCTTGCAGCGCTGCCTTGATCTGGGACGAATCCAGGGGCCCTTCTACGGGCAGTTCCACGATGGCCCCGGCGCAAGCCGTAGTCGCCAGCAACACCAATCCCAGGGCAAAAGCACGCACGGAAGGTCTCATTTGGCACCTCCCGAGGCCATTTCTTCCAACAACATCTCGGCGACCATCCGAAGGTCTTCGTCGGCGTCGTCCTTGGCCACCTTTGCCAGTGCGGCTTTGCATGCCTCACACTTCTGCTCGGCCAGCACGTCCACGGCGGCCCAGCGAACGCCCACCCGGGGGTCTTCCAGTTGTTTGGTCGCGGCCTGGATCAACGCGTCCCCTTTGGCGTCTTTTAGTGCCAGCTTGCCCAGGTGTTTCTGGACCAGCATTCGAGACTCTTTGTCGGCCTTTTCGTCTTTGGAGACCTCTTCCAGCAACGGCACGACCTTGGCGGCCGCCTCACCTTCCATCTGGACCAACTCCTGCGCTGCCTTCAGGCGAACGGCAGGGTTGTCCGAGGAAAGCTGCGTCTTCCACATGGTCAACTTCTCGTCGGTGCCCATCTTCCCGGCCTGCTCCGACGCTGCCATGGCCGTCTGGAAATCGCCGGTGGACTTGCTGGAAAGCTCCTTCATCTCGGTCTGGCTGAGTTCTTTTTTGGTGTCGCCGGTGATTCTGGCCGTGTCCTGGTCAGCTCCCTGTATAAAGAAGTAACCACCCACCGCCGCCGCAACGACAACAAGTGCAGCCCCAATAATGATATAAAGTTTCATGTTTCCCCCTACCAGAACTTGGGCCACTCTTTCAGCCAAATCGTCTTGGCCTCATCCTGCTCTTCTTTCATCTCGGGCAGTTTCTCTCGAAGCAGGTCCGAAGCAGGCGTCTCGATTATCTTTTTCAGCAGTTCCTTGGCTTCGTCTTTTTGGCCCTCGGCGATCAACACTTCGGCCAGGAAGCGATGGTTCATCAGGTGTTTGGGCCCCAGGGCCACGGCTTTGCGCAGGTGCTCGATGGCCTTTTTGTTGTCGCCGCCCTTCATGGCAGGCAGTTTGTAAAGCAGTCGGCCCAGGACTCGGTCGGCGCCACCCCATTCATACTTCTCATCCAGCGCTTTCACCTTCTTGATTGCGTCCTGCATATGCGGTACCAGACCAAGGCTTTGCAAGACACCTTTGGCTTCGCCGAACTTGCCGTACGAAACGCCCAGCCAGAACAGGCACGGGACACACTTCCCATCGGTCTTGATGGCTTCCTGGCAATAACGGATGCCCTTTTCAAAAACTTCGGCCTGCTTGGCCGAGGACTTCTCGTGGCAGCCGATCCAGTAGAGGATTCGGCCAAGCTTCCAGCGTGCTTCGACATTGGCAGCATCCACGGCAAGCACCTTCTCCAGGTTCTGGAGGGCCTCCTGCGCCTTTCCGGCCGTGACGCGGTCGTCATAGGCCTTTTCGGCTTTCTTGAGCAGCAGCTTCACGAAACTTTCGTCGGCGGCAGAAGCGTTGCCTGCGAAGGTCAGCGCCAGTCCAAGCACGAGCACCTGAGCAAATCTGGTCATGGTTCCCCCCAATTCGATTTGTTTCTGAACTGAATTCCGGTTCGCGTTGCGCCCAGAGTAACAACTTGACGGATTCGAGGCAAGGGATGGCGCAAGGCACGGCGCAATGCGCAATGGAAGGAGAAAGAAATATCCCCTCTCCCGACGGGCTGACTCTTGATCACTTTTTTGGAGGTATCTCGTTTTTCAATTCAGCTAACCTCTCGGCCAACGACGCTGCTTCCACCTGGGACTGAAGGTGTCGCCAGCCTCGCCACAGGGTTTTGTAGCCTGGGATACCGGTTTGCTTCGTGTCCATCCATCCACCCATTCGTGCGATTTGGCGCATCGCCCAGTTTACTGTCGGTGGTTCCTGGGGAAGAGGAGCCGTACGGTTGGACCACACCCAGAGCAGTTGCCACTCGAGGACGGTCAGCAGTCTTGTACATGCAGCGGAGGGGCGCTGCTCTGGTGGACGAGGTGGCTGGCCAACAATCTTGGGGAGATGTCTGGCGCACTCCGTTTGCAGATACTGGTCTCGCAACGACATGATGCGGACTGCAGCAAGACCCATGAGGACAGCTATCCGGAGCAGGTTGCCTCCGGTCTGCATCCTCAGCATTTCCACGTTGGTCCCGTCAGACTTCCAGGTGCGATGGTACTCCTCGATGGTCCACCTCAACGAGTACCAACGGACTACGGTGAGGCACTCCTCCAGCGTCCAAACGGGCTCGCTGGTTAGCAGCAGCCATTCCACTGGGTCGAGGCCCTCGGGCGCCTCGACTTCGCGAAGCAGCACCGCATTCATGGTCAGTGATGGCAGCGTTTCTGCCACTGTCTTCGGCGGGAACAACACGATTTCGCGCGCTCGTGCCTCTAACAGTGCGACCCGCTCACTTCGGCCCCCTCGCTGGGGGATCAGCAACTCGACCCGCCCCATGATGGCCGCTGCACGCATCGCCTCGTGCAGCTTCGCAGTCTCGCCGTCCAAACGTCGGTCCTGCGCGTTCCGAACCACGAACCGACTGTTCTCGTCCTCCAGTGCCATGAGATAGTAGTGGACGTCAGACTCTCGGTCTGACACGAAGAGCAACCGCTCATGCAACGAGTACGCACGCTCATAGCAATCCCGGAACCCTAATTCCCACTTGTAGGACTCTTTCTCCTCGTACGGCCGTTCCCGTCTCTTGGCATTCTTCCCCCGGGTGCCCGCCTCTCGGACCCAGTATCGCTGGTCCAGCATCCCTATTGGCTCTGCTGTCTCTCCAGAAATGGCCAAGGAGCTATGGACCAGAAAGCCCGCCCCAGGTTGGTACCCGGGCCCTCCCAAATCCCCCAAATCCTCATTGATGCTCGCATGAGTGTACGAAAGCGTCGTGGTGTCTTGAATCACTACAATCGTGCCGGAAACCCTCGCCAGTTCGTTGACAGTCGCTTCACTTCCGGCCCTGCAGAGTTCGGCCCACGACACCGCCTCATTGCGGGTCAACCGAGCGATTTGCTCATAGGCGCTGGGGCGCCCCGGGCACATTCCTGGCAACGTCTGGCCGGCTCCCTCCGCTATATTGGCCAAGACTCGAATGGCCGCTTGCTCTCGACGCGCATGCCCCAGGTCAGCGCTCGCCAGCATCCTCTCTGCCCACTCCTTCGTATCAATTCGCCTATTCTCGTCCATGGTATCCCCACCTATCGCCGAGTCCAGGCCAATCAGATCGCATCACGATCGCAATAGCAAGAAGGAAGTGGCTAGGCTAGACGGCCTCTGCCTGGTGAGTCTGGCGACCACCGGAAGTACTTCGAAATTTGTGACTAAGAGTCAGCCCGACGGGAGAGGGCAGGGTGAGGGCACGATGGCCGACAACACGCGTTGCTGCC
>CAYTWV010000474.1:0-1863 GCA_964442235.1 uncultured Myxococcales bacterium
TTGGCTAGCGTGGCGTTCCCTGGTCCTCCCTTTTCTCGCAGCCTTCCATGTCTACCGCCTCTTCGGTTCGCTGTTGCAGAACACGGGCGCTAGTGTAGCATTACCCGCTCCGGCTGAAAAGGGGACGCTGAAATGGGCTCAACCGACTTCATTCTTGCGATCGATCAGGGAACGACGGGTTCTACGGTTCTGGTGGTGGCCAGCAACGGAGAGGTCCTCTCCCGCGGCTACAAAGAGTACCCCCAGCACTATCCGCAAGCGGGCTGGGTAGAACATGACCCCAACGACATCTGGGGAAGTGTGCTCGAAGCCCTGGGGCAAGCTCTGGCAAAGGGCAACGTTCGCCTGGGCCAGATCGCTGCCATAGGCATCACCAACCAGCGAGAGACGACGTTGGCCTGGGACCGCGTCACGGGCGAGTCGCTCCACCGGGCCATCGTTTGGCAGTGCCGGCGTACGGCGCCGCAGTGCCACGAGCTTAAGGCCATGGGCCTGGAGCCGTTGTTCAAGGAGCGTACGGGACTGGTACTGGATCCCTATTTTTCCGGTACCAAAATGCAGTGGCTGCTCCACAACGTCCCGGCGGTCTCACAGCGGGCCCGAGAGGGACGTCTGGCCTTCGGAACGGTGGATTCTTTCCTGGTCTGGAAACTCTCCGGGGGCAAGGCTCACGTGACGGATGTCTCCAACGCCTCCAGAACCCTGCTGTTAAACCTTCATTCCCTGCAGTGGGACCCTGAGTTGGCCGAGCACCTTGGTGTCCCCCTGGAAGCACTGCCCCAGGTCTGTGACAGCTCGGCTGTGGTCGGCCGTACGTTGGGCGTCCCGGGATTGCCCGACGGCATCCCCATTGCCGGTATTGCGGGCGACCAGCAGGCGGCGTTGTTCGGGCAAGGCTGTTATCAACCGGGAGAAGGGAAGATCACGTTTGGCACCGGTGCCTTCATGTTGGTGAACACGGGTTCGGAAGCTCGGCTGTCACAGCATGGCTTGTTGACTACGGTAGCGTGGCGCGTGCGCGGCCAAGTCGCCTACGCATTCGAAGGCAGCGCCTTTATTGCCGGGGCGGCGGTGCAGTGGCTTCGAGACGGGCTGAAGATGGTCTCCAGCGCCTCGGAGATCGAGGGACTGGCGCTTCAGGTGGAGGATTCGGGCGGGGTGGTGTTTGTGCCGGCTTTGACGGGTTTGGGTGCACCCCATTGGAGAGCCGATGCACGGGGCGCCATTTTGGGGCTGACTCGCGGCGTGACGCAGGGTCACCTTGCCAGGGCGGCTCTGGAAGGAATCGCGTTACAGAACCGGGACATTATGGCCGCCATGGCCGAGGATTTGGGCGCACCGCTGAAGAGTGTCCGAGTGGACGGCGGCGCCAGTGCGAACAATTTGCTGATGCAAATCCAATCGGACCTCCTGGGGGTCAACGTGCTTCGCCCCAAGAATGTGGAAACCACGGCCATGGGCGCAGCGTTTCTGGCTGGTCTTGGCTCTGGGTTCTGGAGCAGTCTGGATGAGTTGCGTAACGTGTGGAAACTGGACCGGGAGTTTTGTCCCCAGTGCGACGAGGCGACCAAGCAGGAGTTGCTCGCGCGCTGGAACTGGGCCTTGGCGCGAGTTTGACGAATTTTGGTTGAAGAACACTGATAGACACCCGTCTAGCGCCGCCTGTTCCCAGGAAATGGCAACCGGGGCTTGGTCTTCGGTGCCAGTGATTAGGAGGACGTCATGAAAGCACTCACTCTTTCGGCTCTGGCTTTGGTTCTTTTGGCGGTGGTTCCCTCGTGTGTCATCGTGGAATCCCCCTATGAGCCCGTGGCAATCGAGTGCTGGAGCGATGTGGACTGCCCCTCGGGCATGTACTGCACC
>CAYTWV010000474.1:1873-3828 GCA_964442235.1 uncultured Myxococcales bacterium
CGCTACGCAAGCGGCTGCTATTCGGACTACGACTGCGCCAACGGGTACTACTGCGCCAGCGATGGCTCATGCGTCTTGTACGCCGAGTGTTCTTACGACTCGGATTGTGTGGGCTCGTACGGGTACGGCCATGTCTGCGAGTCGGGTGTGTGTCTGGTGAGCGAGGGGTGCTTCAGCGACTATGATTGCGCTCCCGGGTACTATTGCGGCCAGAACGGGTGGTGCTACGAGATGGTGACCGAACCGGGCTGCACCTATGACTCGGACTGTTTTGTCTCGTGCACGACCAATTCGCAATGCCCCGGCGGGACCAGTTTCTGCCAGGTCAACGGATTCTGCAGCAACTCGCAGAACTACTACTGCGGGTCGGACCGAATCTGCCACTTCGGTGGGGCGTGCCTGACGGATCAGGAGTGCGGAGTGGGGTTCTACTGCTCGCCGTCGGGTGCCTGCGTCGAGACGACCTGCTTCGACACGGGGTGCCCCATCGGTTACCAGTGCGCCTCGGACGGCAGTTGTTACGCCATCACGGGCCGCTGCTACAGTGACTACGATTGCGACCCCGGGTTCTACTGCGCTGGTGACGGCGTCTGTTATCAGGCCCAGGAGTGTTTCTCGGACTACGATTGCCTACAAGGCGAGATGTGCGGCCCCGACGGCATGTGCTACCCGGTGGGATGCACCAGTGACTACGATTGTGACCAGGGGTTCTACTGCGCTCAGGACGGGTACTGCTACTCACTGGGATGCGCTTCGGATATGGATTGCCCGAACACCCACTACTGCGGCGTGGACTCGGCTTGCTGGCCGCTGCTCATCTGCGACTTTGATTCGGATTGTGCGGGCAACCAGATTTGCTTGGACGGAAGCTGCGCCGATGTCCTGGTTTGCCTGAACGACGACCACTGCCCCTACGGCTCGTACTGCGGTGTGCAGGGCTACTGCCTTGCCTTCTGAACCTGGTCACCTCGACCGTCGATCACCCCGGGGGGCTGCGTTGTCCTGAGGTCGGCGGTGCTCGACGTGCCAAGCACGCCTCCGCTGCCGCTACTCAGGCCGCCTTGCCCGCCGTGCGCTCGCCGTCCGAACTGACCATGTTCGGGTAGAGCAAAAAACGTCTTCCCCTCGGATTCCCCGAAACTTAACCAATAGCCAGGAAGTTCTTCACCAAGGGATGAATCTGAAGCGAGTCCTGGGCGCTGGGTTGGGTCGACATGTCGATTAGCTCCAGGCGCTCGGGCATCATCATGCGAAGGGCTTCCAGCAGGGCCGAACCTTGGGGAATGGAGATTTCGGGGTGATGCTGCAGGCCCCACATGGGCAGGTCGCCAACTCGAACGATGGCGTGGGGACAACGGGATGAGAGTCCAAGGACCCTGAAATCCGGAGGGAGCGGGGCGATTTCGTCAAAATGAGCGCTGTAGGTGTGGAAGGTGCGGCAAACCCCGGCCAGCAGCGGATCGGCTTCGCCCTGCGACGTCAGTTCGACTTGAACCCAGCCGAATTCGGGGGTAGGGGAGCGACGCACGAAGGTTCGGCCCCAAAGCGCTTTGGCCAACATCTGGTGACCGAAACAACTGGCCAGGGTTGGGACCCTAAGGCGTGCAAGCTCTCGCACCACCTCGCATTGGCGGCCAATCCAGGAATCCTGCGCAACAATCGAGGCTTCGCTGCCCGTCACAAACGCGTGGGTAAACTGCCTAAGGTCGAGCGGAATGGGCGTCTCGGGACGCAGGACTTGCGCCTGGAGGCCGGTGAAGGAGGACCAGTGCTGAACGGGGGTATAGAGGTCGGGGTGCACACTGTTATCCAAAATGAGCAATCTGGGGTCCATGGGGCCTCCTGCTGGGCGACTGACCGCACATGTAGCACGACGTGGCCCGAGAGCCAAGTCTCCTCTCGCATTTAGAATTGCAGGCGTGTAGAGTGGCCTCATCCGTTCAAACGACAGTGCG
>CAYTWV010000475.1:0-3812 GCA_964442235.1 uncultured Myxococcales bacterium
GAAGAAAAGGGAGTGAAATGGGGGAGGGATGAAGGATGAAGGATGAGGGAGGAAGGAGGAAGGAGGAAGGGGGAAGGGGGAGGGAGGAGGAAGGGGGAGGGATGAGAGGTCCGACCCACATGCCCCACGAAGCCTTGCGACTGGGGGGACGTATCACCGAGGAGTTTGTTACCCAGAACAGGCGCACTGAAACTGCACCGGACCGGCATCCAGGCAGGTCCACGTCTGCAGCGGTGCATCGTTCACGTCGTGAGTCAGCGCCTGTTCAGGCTGGACTGCACACTGGCATGCGGCGGGATTGGGAAGCAGAACGACCGCCTGGTCCCCTACGGCGCAGGTGAAAAGGGCCGTGACCTCGCCGGTTGCGAAGTCGGTTTGCCAATGCGAATCCAGGCCCGGAAGCAGCGAAGGGAGCGGTGTGGCGTAAACCGGGGCAAAGATAGGCTTCAACTGCCCTGCCGAGTTCACAAACGAGAATCCGTCATCGGTCTTGCCCCAACCGTATAGTGCCGAGCCCACGTCCCTGGCCTGAAAATATCGATGCATGTGCTCCATAAAGAGGCCATAGCCCGGCAGATGTGTGTATCCGCCAAACTCGCCCAGCCACAGGGTCCAACCGGAGGTCAGGTACTTGGACCACAAATTATCCAGGGCCTGGAACAGCGCTGCTTCCGATTGTCCGTACCCTTCGCCGTCCAGCTCGTGCAGTTCGGGCCGGTAGTAGTGGGGCGAAAACACCAGGGAATCCTTCAACCCCGGCTCCAGGGGCATGGCTTTGTAGTTCCCCACCGAGAAGGTCCACGAGTGTTCCAGGAAATAGAGGCGCCCGGGACAGGCCTGCTCGATGGCCTGTATGACTCGTTTGTACAGGCCAAACAACGCCACCGATTCGAACTGTTTATTGCCCATGAGCGACCCGGCAAACGGCTCGTTCATCAGGTCAAATCCGATGACTTCCGGGACATCACAGACTTGCTGGGCCAGGTAGCCCCAGGTCGCAGCGTACTGCTCTTGAAGCGCTTCCGAGGCCCAGAACTGGTCGAAACAGGCTGTCACCTGCGGGGCCAGATAGTTGGCCCACCAGGGCTGCACGCCGACGTAACCCTGTTTCAACGAGTCGGGGCAGGCCCAATTGGGTGCGCCGTGCACCTCAAATGGGGGACCCCATAGATCCTGATGCATGTCGACGACTACATAGAGCCCCGCTGCGGCCACTTTGTGAACCAGCGCTACGTATGAATCCAGGTACACGCCATCAAACTGGCCGGGTGCTGTGGGCGTAAGGGCATTCCAGAACGTAAGCAGCCGCACCAGGTTCACGCCAAGTTGGGGCAGGCCCGCAATCTCGGCGTCCGAAATGGGGGGCATAAACCCGGGTAAATACTTCGCTGCGTTGTCCACGTTCAGGCCACGAAGCGACAGTCTCTGACCCTGGGCGGTGGCCAACATCCCGTCCACAGCGCTGTATAATCGAGGGCCCTGGGCCAAGACCACGTCGGGGCCTTCAAGCATTTCCGGCGGCGGCACGTCGTCCTGCTGCACGTCGTCCTGCTGCACGTCGTCCTGGGTCAAGTCCGGTACATCCAGCGTGTCCTGCGGCACCAACGAATCCGCTGGCACCCAGGAATCCGCCGCATCCGGCCAATGGCCCCAGTCGGCGAGGTCCACATCGCCACCCCCGTCAACCGCCATGGCGTCCGCATCGTCGCCAACATCCGCCAAAACATCGCAACAGTTCGTGTCGGTGGTGACCTCGGCCAGGTCGTTCCCAGCCCCATCCGGCCGTTGATCCTGAACGAGGCTGTCCGGCGTTTCCTGGTTCAGAAACCTTGTGCCCTGCCTGGCACACCCTACCCCACCCCAAACCAGGGCCGCTGCCATAAGCCCGAGGCACCCCCATTTCCCTGCCACACCCAGACCCATCCGCTCCTCCGTCCTGCCGCCTTGCCTTTCGCTGACTTCCTTCCGACGGCTGCCGGAACCATACGGAGAGTGCGGCGGCCCGTCAACGGGACTTCGGGGCAACGCCCGTCACAGGGCCCCCTTGCCGATGGGGTTGGCCAGTACCTATGGTAAGAGACGAATATAAGCCAGGCAGGCAAACCAAGTTGCAATTTGTGGAGAAGGGGGTTGGGCCATGAGCGTTGTGGAGACGTTGTCGGAGGTTTGGGTATCCGACTTGGAAGGTCAGCCGGTGCGGCTGGGCACGTTGTGGGAAACCAAGACGGTGGTTCTGGTTTTTGTCCGCCACTATGGGTGAATTTTCTGCAGCCAGCAGGTTGCGCAGTTGCGTGACGTAGAGCCTGAGATTCGGGCACTTGGTGGGGAACTTGTGGTGGTTGGCAACGGCTCTGTGGCTCAGGCCGCTCAGTTCCATAAAGAGATGAAACTGCACTTCCGACTTTTGACCGACCCCGGACTGAAGAGTTATGAAGCTGCCGGATTCCGCCGGGGGGTGTCGACGACCCTGTCGGTGCAGGTACTGACCAAGGGAATCCAAGCCTTCCGTGAAGGTTTCCGGCAGACCTCTACACAAGGAGATCCGTTTCAGCAGGGAGGTGCGTTTGTGGTGGCTTCCGGCGGAGAGCTGAAGTATCAATTTGTGAGTCAGAAAGCGGGAGAACACCCTGAACCCAGCCAGTTGTTGGCGGCCATCCAGGTGCGCTGACCGGGCCGGCCCGACACGCCCGTGTTGTCGGTATCTGGTGCGTCTGGGGGCGATGTTCTGACACGGAGCCACCCATGACCCTACGTTTGCGAAGTTTAAGCTTCTGTTTGGCCCTGGTTGGTGTTTCGACGCTGGCTTGCTGTGGAACGGCAGCAGACGCCCCGCAGGACGCTGCTCAAACCGACGCCTGCCTCTCTTGCGACCAGGTGGAGACCCTTGCTGGAACCGATCTTATGAAGGATCTTCCGCCCTGGACCGGAGACCCCTGTGATTTCCAGGGGGTTTCGGATTTGGCCCCAGCGGCATTACGAAGCGGCGGGTTTGTGGTGGGCGACTTTGTGGTCTTGGCTTCGGCTGACACCCTGAAGGTCACCACCACTGCAGATCCCTCGAATGAGCTATTTTCGGCCCGAATCTCGGACGGGTTGCGACTGGCAGATGCCAGGTTGGAAACCACTGACGTTCAGGGCTCGTTCCAGGTCGCCGAAAGTGTGGACAGCATCTGTTCAGGGGCTTCTTTGGCCCAGGCGCAATTCGATTCGGGCAGATTGATCCTTAGTGGGACTTTTGACGGGGAAAAGTGCAAAGGGACCCCCTTCACGTGGTCTTTCTGCGAGCCCCAGGCAGGACAAATTCGGTTTCAACTGCAGCCTGAGGCGGGCCTTTACAAGGCACTTTATCTGACCCTTGCGGCCAAAACCGACGAGGGCTTTTATGGCATGGGTGAGCAGTTCCCGCAGGGGCCGTTGGATCTACGGGGGCAAGTCATTCCGGTCCTGGTCCAGGAGGGGGGAATTGGCCGGGGGGATCCGAAGGTTACGCCGGTGATGGAGACCCTCTCGCCGGGTTCGGGTGGAAGCCCGGAGCGCACCTATTTCCCCATGCCACAATTCACCTCGACCCATGGGCGGGGGCTGTTGCTCGAGAATTCGGAGGTTTCTTTCTTCGATTTCACTGGCGAGTCGGATTTTCAGATTCGGTTGTACGCCCCTTCGATGATTGGCCGAATCTACGCTGGAAATCCACTGGAGTTAATCGAGTCCACCTCGGCCTTTGCGGGTCGGATGCCTCCGCTGCCCGATTGGGTTCAGGAGGGCGCCATTGTGGCCCTGGCCCGCACGGTGGAAGAGTCGAAAGAGCATCT
>CAYTWV010000476.1:0-3795 GCA_964442235.1 uncultured Myxococcales bacterium
CTCTTTCCACGGCAATTCCACCCTGGCCTGAGTTGTGCCATCGGACAGATTGATCACCACGACCCAGCGCCGTTGCGGTCCGGACCAACTCCAGGTCAGCAGGTTCTGATGTGTCCAGTTATCGGGCCACCCGTGAGTGTTCAGCATCTGCCAGTTGCCCGTCCGCCACTCTTGGGCTTGCAGGGCCCTTAGCAGCTTGTCATGAAAGGCAACGTGGTCGGGGTCTTCCGACTCGTTCAAGCATCTGCCCAGTTGAACGGGCATACGGGTTCGGCGGCCCTGATGCTGTCCATGGTGGAACAAGCGCATGCCTGGAAGGGTAGCAAACGCCAAGGTGGCCATTCTAAGACGATCCGAGCCGAACGTAGCGGCCGCACGGGGCTCGTCATGGTTCTCGATGAAACGCACCAATGATGCCTGATTTTGAGCGGTGGCCAGGTGGTGCCGAATGGAGGCGCTATCGGACCGGGCCAGCAAGTCATAAAGGGTTTTGTCATAACAATAGTCAAACCCTGACCGAAGCAGTGCCGGCTCGGTGTTCCAATAGGCTTCCGCAACGAACAAAAAGTCCGGGAACGAGCGCCGTACCGGGGCGATCACCTGCTGCCAGAACTCGTTTGGCGGACGCCGGCCGGCCCGGTCTTGCCAGGTGCGTTCAAAGACGTCGGTCAGCATCAGCATGGCCATGTCGCAGCGTACTCCGTCGCAGCGCTGGGCCAGGGACTTCAGGGTTGAAATGGCCTTGGTCCGATAGGCCTCGGAGAAGGCATTCAACTGGGCTGTGTCTGTCCAGGCCGGGAAATAGGGGTCCTTCCCGTGTGCAAAGACGTTGGCTCCCACCTTGAACCACTCCTCGCCGCGAAATCGAAGCAGCGACAAGTCGCCCCGGATGTAACAATCGGGGTCCACCTGAAGCCATGGATTGTCAACGGAGGTGTGATTGGGAACGAAGTCCAGCAGTAGCGCAATGCCCCTGGCCGCAAGCTGCTGCCGGGCATCGGCCAACCCCTTTTCGCCGCCCAGAAAGGCGTCCACCTGGTAGCTTCGAATGGAGTAGGGCGACCCCACTACGTCTTCAGAGGTGAAGTCGGGCAGGGCCTGGGAAAACTCGTGGTGAAGTCCGGGGTGGTTGCGGGCGATTTGCCGGGATTGGGGGCTGCGCTCAAAAACCCCCATGAGCCAGACCGCATCCATTCCCATCTCTCGAAAGCGGTCCCACTCCTGGGGCGGTACCGTGCTCAGGTCCACCTTGCGCTGGCTTCGCTGGGACAACTCGTGCAGCCACTGCCAAGTGTGTACCTCATACAAATAGGGGTTCTTCGCCCAAATGCCCATTGTTTCCTCACGGTACCGCGTGTTGAGGCAGGTTCTGTGTGGCGCCTATTCAGGGCCCCGGCTTCCTTCCTACCCCACTTGGCCAAGGAGCTCAAGCATGGGGTTTCGGGATTCGTGGCAGGTACGGCCGTTGGGGATGCTGTAATGGAGTTGTATGGGATGAAGGGGGAATGGCAGGAGGCGATTCGGGCGACTACTTAAGACCGGGCTCTCTGCCTGCGTGGCCATTCTCATCAAATGGCTCCAGGAAGCGCTTCTCCAGGCGCATCAGGCGTTCGAACTTCACTCGATCGCGGGCGTTCTCGAAGGTCACTGCGGGTGCCTTGATATCGCCTTTGATGACCAGATTGGGGAACTCGACGAATTGGACCCGGGCGCCGTCCTTGGCAAAGGCCCCCGACGCCCCGAGCAGCATCGTACCCAGCACCAGAACGAGAGAGAAAATTCGCATGGTGACCCTCCTGATTGCAAGAAGGGTACGCAGTACGACGGGCTTAAGCGATGGGTTCTGGACTATTTCGTGAACGGGTCACTAAAGCGTTTCTGGCGCCTCGGGGTTCAAAACGCCGCTGCCGGAAGGATCCGCCCGAAGGTCCACGTGAAATGCGGTGCCTCCACCGGGAAGCGATTCGAAATGGAGTTCGCCGCCTTGGTCTTTCACGATGCCATAACTAATAGAGAGTCCCAGTCCGGCGCTTCGATCCCTTGCTTTGGTAGTGAAGAACGGGTCGAAGACTCGATGAGCCAGTTCTGGAGCGATCCCCGTCCCGTTGTCGACAACCGAGATTCGGACCCAGGGGGCGCCTTCCTTCTGGAGTGAAATGGCATTGATTTCAATTCTGGGCCCGCCTTCGGGTTGGGTCTCCCGCTCGCAGACCGCATCCTTGGAATTCCAGATCAGACTCATGAGCGCGTGTTGGACACTTCGATGTTTACAAAGGACGGGCGGAAGGTCTGGGGCTACCGAGGTCAGCAGTTGGACCCCCGATTTCCGGAGCGTGGCCTGCACCAGAGAGAGGGTGGAGCGGATGATGGCACCGGGCTCTTCCAAAGCCGCCATCTCTGCGCTGTTGCGGCTGAAGGTCAGAAGGCTCTTCACGATGACCGCCATACGGTCGCTTTCGTTGACGATCGCGGAAGCGTACTGTTTGACCTCGGCGGAAGCAGAAGGGGCGTCCACAATGAGCTGGCCGTAGTTCATCACGACGTTCAGTGGGTTGTTGATTTCATGGGCCACGCCTCCGGCCAAGGTCCCGATACTCTCCAGGCGATGGGCTTGGGTCAATTTGAGGTGCAGCTTCGCTCGTTCGGTCTCAGCCTTTCTCCATTGGGTGATGTCATTCACGCTGGATAGGACAAACAGCTCCTGGCCGATCTCAATGGGGTCGGCGGAGAGGATGCCAATCATATCCGAACCATCCGGAAGGCGAAACACCTGCTCCTCGTTGCGCATGCAGCCATCTTTCTTGATTCGATCCACGATCTTGGTTCGGATATCGGCGGACATCCACAAGCCCAAGTCCAGGGTGCTTTTCCCTTCGAGCTGTTCCCTGGTCAGGCCCGTGATGGCCAGAAACCCGTCGTTGACCTCCATGATTCGGCCGTCGGAGGCCCGAGTCAGCAGGACAGCATAAGGCGAGGAGTGGAACGCTTTCGAATAGCGTTCTTCGCTGCCAAGAGTTGTGAGAATTAACGCTTTATTATACATAAGGGTTACTGTAAATGTGATTGATAACACGAGCACCATGATCAAGTAAAGAATAACGACTTGGGACGAACCAGAGCTGAGGTATTCGTTAGAAGAGGAGGCTTTGTTAATCTCAAATACGATTCGAATAATGCTAAAAGTAAAATAGGCAAGAAACGTGAGACCAACTGGACGAGCGACCCGCTTAAGACCTGTTCGGTCTCCAGTCAGGATAATCCAAAAGCTTCGAAACGCTACCCATGCCATTGCAGAAGAAACATTAACATTGCGAATTGTGAGATTATTATCAATCACGGAAAAGAAGAACTGAACTGAGATGAAGGCCGAAAGAAAGAGCAGATCGGGAACCATTGAACGTTTCTGGTTCAGAAAACGCTGCAATGCCACGAAGCCGGCAATGCCACCCACGACACCGATGCAATTGGAGACACACATGGAGAGCACGTCGGGGATGAGCCCCCTAGCTCCCACCAACGCGACTGCAACCGTTTGCAAACCGAGGTTCCATGCCCACAGGCCGGTTTCCGGGTATCTGGAGCGGGTCTGTCTCCAAAGCGCCAACATCACCACGGCCGAAACCAGTGTGCTGATGGCGAGGGCCAGACTGGCTGTCCTGACGTCCAAGGTATCCATCACGTCCCTATCAAGGCGGCGGGCAACATCTTGGGGCAATTATCCCACTAGCGAACCTCAATTGGGACACTTTGTCAAGGCAGGGATTGGCTGTTGCGGGGCTATAAGATCTTGTATGT
>CAYTWV010000477.1:0-1498 GCA_964442235.1 uncultured Myxococcales bacterium
CATAGACAAAAACGGGCACGTCCGGAAGCCGCAACATCTCGATCAACACCCCCAAATCATGGGCCGCCTGACTGGTCGAGAAGTACTGCAAGCCGTCCCCCCACTGCTGCTGCAACGACTGCGCACAGGCTGCATAGTCGAACCCGTAGGGGTCCTCTTCAGCATCACACGTCAACCGTTCCGAGTTGCCCACGCCCCGGTGATCCAACGACAACAACTCCCATTCCGGATGCGCCTGGCCGTAAATCGCAAAAGCCTGGGCAAAGTCCGCCCCACTGCCACCGGGCCCACCCTGCAAGAACCAGACTTGCCGTTTCCCGTTGTTCTTCTTCGCTTCCAACCGATACACAAACACGTCAATGGTAGCACCCTCTGGGTTGGCGTGGTCCAAAGGAAGCGCCACCAAGGCACACTGGAAGTTCCCCGACGAAGCGATGTACTCGGGACAACTGCCCCATACCACCGGCTCTTCGACCACATCCGAGGTATCGGCGGAATCCTGGTCAGCCACTTCGCTCACGTCCAAAACGTCCGGGGCAACCAGTTCCGCAACGTCGACCACATCCACCACATCCGGGAGCGTCGGCAAATCCGGAGTGCCAAGGTCCTTAATACTATCTTCCTGTCTGACATCCGCTGGGGCTGTGTCCTCCTGATTCCGGACATCCTGCGGCGCTGTGACATCCACGCCTTCCTTGTCCTTGCTTCCGGAACATCCAGCGACCATCCCCATCAACACGTACCCGACTAGATAACCCTTCCTCATGAAATCTCCCTATCTACCAGCTTGTTTCATGTGCACCACGCTGCCTCATAGCCCGCAAGGTCCACCAGACGGCCAGCCGCAACGGACGGGAAAGGTACCTGGAGCAAGCGAAGATGTCCAGAAGGTCGAGGGAGGAGGGATGAAGGAGGAGGGATGAAGGAGGAAGGAGGAGGTTACGCACCCCTGCTTTCCCTTTCTCCTTGACTTTCCCCCCCTTCGGCACAACAATCTGCACCGCTACAGTTTGTGGAGGGTTCCATGGCCCGAGTTACCGTTGAAGACTGCCTGGAAAGAATCAATAACCGGTTCGCTCTGGTTCTGATTGCTGCCAAGCGCTGCCGCCAGCTCAAAGATGGCTCCGAGCCAAAAGTGAAACATCTCAAGAACAAAGAGGCCGTTACGGCCCTTCGTGAGATTGCGGCTGACAAGATTGCCTACGATCCGCCTCTGTCCGAGCTTTTCCGCCAGAAGCGCAGCCAATAGCCCGCTTTTTCCTCCTTGGACCTGCACCTCTTGCGGTCCGCCAAGCGGCGATGTCAGGAGGATTCCGTGGTCAAAGCGCTATTCTCCGATACGGACTCAATCAGACAACCTTTGTGCGGCCTCTGGTGTGGGGCGACGACCCACTCCCTTACCGTCGTGGCACAGACACCCCAAACGACCAAGCTCAGTTTTGTCCACGGCCGGGGCTCTGGGGACAGAATGTTCATGGCGAACCTCTGGTATCGATCA
>CAYTWV010000477.1:1508-3785 GCA_964442235.1 uncultured Myxococcales bacterium
GACCGTACCCAGGCCGGTGGCCTGGGCTGAGGGCTTCCGGCCCTTTGGGCCTGCTCGCCTCTGCATGATATCCCCGCCAACCTCATTACCGATCCGGTTCAGATGGCAACGGCCCTGACAGCCGCACCGGCGGGCTCCGCATTCTCGGCTACTGCCAGGGTCGACTACTATTCCGACGGCACTGCCCGAAAGGGCAAACTGTTTGTCCTGGCCACCTTGCCGGACCACCTTCGCATCGAGGCACTGACCTTTACCGACGACATGCTCAGCCTTCTGGTCGTGAATCAGACCCAATTCGCCTACTTCGAGCGCGGCAAACCCGAGTGTTTCTCGGGGCCGCTGTGCGCTGCACCCATCGTCGCCCGATTCCCCATGGCCTCCAATCCCAAGATGCTGCTTCCCATGTTACTTGGCAGAGTGTCGTTACTGGACCAGGCCGAATCGCAGACCGTCGCCTTCGACCGAGAAACCGGGCTATATGTCTACACTCGAACCCAGGGCGAGTTGGTCCAGGAAATCAAGGTGGATCCAGACAAGCTATTTCCCCAAGAATTACGTCTGCTTCGAGATGGTCTTCTTGAGCTTCAGGTGACCTATTCCGGACGCATGGAAACCGAACAGGGCCCCGTGCCCAAATCGTGTCGTCTGGTTGCCCCCGCAGAAAAACTGGACCTCTCCATCGAGTATCGCCAGTTTGATTGGGAGACCACCGTAGAACCCCAGGCCTTTGAGTTCCAGTGCCCCGAGGGGGCCACTCTCTACCCGTTGGACTGTCGAGGAATCAGATGAATCGAGGTCGCTTCATCGTTCTGGAGGGCATTGACGGTGCCGGCACCACCACCCAGACGCGCCGCCTTCAGCAGTGGCTGGAGCAGTCGGGGATTCGGGTCCATCCGACCCGAGAACCCTCTGACGGTCCCATCGGAACGCTGCTGCGGGGTGTGCTGTCCGGACGCATTCGTCAGTCTGAAGCGGCGGGAGGAGGTCCTCTTTCCCAGCACGCTATAGCCTTACTGTTTGCGGCGGACCGGTTGGACCATATCTCCAGTGAAGTGGAACCCGCCCTTTCTCAAGGATTCTGGGTTCTTTCGGACCGATATGTCACTTCATCTGTGGCCTATCAGGGGACGTTGGTTGGGGCAGAGTGGACACGCACCATCAACGGTCTTGCACCGTCGGCGGACGTGACGTTTTTGTTGGACCTTCCTGCCCAGGTGGCCATGGACCGGCTGCACAAGGGTAGGGCCGCCGAAGAGATTTACGAGAAGCAGGATCTGTTGCAACGGGTGGCAGCGGCCTACCAGACCGAGGCCAAAGCGATGGGCCAGAGTTGTGTGGTGGTAGATGCCACCCTCTCACCCGACCAGGTCTTCCAGACCATCGTCGCCGAGTTACGGCGACGCTTCCCCGAAATCCCCGCCTGATACTCCCTCGTCCCTCTTGCCCTCACCCTGCCCTCTCCCGCCGGGAGAGGGGATATGTCCTTCATCCCTCGTGCCCTCACCCTGCCCTCTCCCGCCGGGAGAGGGGATATGTCCTTCATCCTTCATCCTTCATCCCTCGCCCTTCTTCCCCACTCTCCCATGCGCGCACCATTTTGCCCAACCCCCAAATGCGGTCTAAGATGTGCCGGCTTGTTCTCTGGTGAACGGAGCGAGGGGGACCTAGTGAGCGGCATTTGCGGATTTGTTCAAGAGCGAGTGACATCGCACAGCCCGCAACAGGCGCTGGCACAGATGGCGGGCGCCCTGAAACATCGGGGTGAAGAACGGCTGCATCTGCTAGAGGCTCCATGGTTTGGGGGACGCTGCTGGCACGCCTCAGGGTCGGATTTGCCGGGAATCGGCGGCACCGATGGCTCGGTCCGCGTCCTGCTTCTGGGGCGCTTGACCAATGCCCAGGAGGTCCAGGTCAACCTTCCCGAGAGCGAACGACCGGGCCCCAACGCCTCGGATACCGATGTCATCATTGCGTTGTGGCGTGGCCACGGGCCCAAGATGGCCGGCTTGCTGAAGGGCCACGTGGCGCTGGCTCTGTTCGATCCCAAGAAGAATCAGATCTATCTGGCCCGCGACCGCTTTGGCCTGCACAACCTCTATTGGGCCAGTACCCCCGAAGCCTTTGTCTTTTCCAGCGAGACTCGTTCGCTGATGAAACACCCGGCCCTGGAGCGCAGAATTTCCCCCGCTGCGGTGCGAGACTATCTGATGTGGGGCAACATTCCAGCTCCCGACACGATTTTTGAGTCCGTTCACAAGTTGGAAGCGGGGACCTGGC
>CAYTWV010000478.1:0-3749 GCA_964442235.1 uncultured Myxococcales bacterium
CACGGCGTGGAAACGAAAGGGGTACACGGTAGACGGGTGTATCCATTGGCTGATGGGGACATCGGCGGGGTCGGAGATGCGGCAGTTGTATGAAGAGGTTGGGGTACTGAAAGGGGATCCTCTGATTCCCATTTCGCACTATGCCCGGTTCTTCGAGGAGGGGAGTGGTCGGGAGGTGAATTTCACTCGGGATCTGGGTCGGATGGCCGAGGAGATGAAGGCTATCGCGCCAGCTGACAAGGCACTGATCGACTGGTTTGTGGGTGCAATTCGGAAAGTCGGCGGGCTGTCGATGCCCATGCTGAAGCCATCGGATCTGCGCAGTTTTGGGGAGAAGCTGAAGTTGGGGTTGGGGGTGGTTCCCTACCTGCCCATTTTGAGCAAGTCCATGAAGCGGATGGATGCCTTTGGGGCTCAATTTAAGGAGGGGACGTTACAGCGGTTCATTCCGAGGTTGTTTGTGCCGGAGATGCCGTTGTTGTTCGGTCTGGTGCTTCTGTCCCAACTGGCCGCAGGCGAATTGGCGGGGTATCGAGGCGGCTCCAAAGAGTTTGCGTTGCGAATGGCCGAGCGATATCGGGCGCTGGGTGGGGATCTTCGGTTGGGGACAAGGGCCACGCGCATTGTGGTGAAAGACGAGCGTGCGTCGGGAGTGGAATTGGAAGGTGGGGTTGTGGAGGGAGCCGACGTGGTGGTGAGTGCGGCGGACGGTCACAGCACCTTGTTTGATCTGTTGGGAGGCAGCTTTCTGGACGATAGATTGCGGACGATCTATGGGCGTTGGCCTCGGTACGAGCCGCTGTGCATGATTTCGTTCGGGGTGAAACACGATTTGGGCGGGGGTAACGGGGGGACGGGGGTGTTCCTATCGAAGCCCATGATTCAATCGGGGCGGACCACTCCGATGATGCACTTTCGGACCTTCCATCATGACCCAGGACTGGCGCCGGCGGGACACAGTGTGGTTCAGGTGATGGTGGAGGCGGAGTGGGATTATTGGAACAACCTCTCGAAGGATCGTCCGGCGTACGAGGCCGCCAAACAGCGGCTGGCGGACGAAGTGTTGGAGCGTTTGCTTCCGTACCTTCCGGGGATGGCTGGGAATGTGGAGATGGTGGATGTTGCGACGCCTTACACCACATGGCGCTACACATCCAATGAACACGGTTACTACGAGGGGTTCATCGCAACGCCCGAGGCCATTCGAAACCCGCCTCCCAAGACCTTGCCCGGTTTGTCGGGGTTCCACATGGTGGGGCAGTGGGTGGAGCCTGGCGGAGGGATACCGCCGTGCATTTCGGGGCCAAGGCATCTGGTGATGCGTCTTTGCAAAGAGCAGGGCAAGGGGTTTGCAGCAGACACATAGGCCGAAGTAAGGGATGGGCGAATTGCGGGGCGAGGGCGGGAAACAAACGTGCCTGAGGGAGTCGGGTTGCATGTGGCCGGCGGGGCATTACTGTAAGTGCGGCCTATTGGTTGGAGGAAAGCGGCGTGAGCGGCAAAAAATCGAGACACCATGGAGACGACCACGGGTTGCCTCCGTTGATGGATGACCTGGATCATGAGCAGCAAGCTCAGGACGGGGGCAGGGGAGGGGCTGAAGAGCCGGCAGAGGGTTCTTCGGAGGTCATTCTGGATGCCGAGGCCGAATCGAGTGACGAAGGGGACGGGGAATGGAAGCCCGATTTGAAGCCATCCTATGTGGTCGAGTTGGAGGATGCTCTGAAGGAAGCCGACGAGCGGAACCTGGAACTGGAGACTCGGGTGAGTCAGTTGCTGGTGTCGTACCGTAAGTCGGAAGAGGAGACGCAGCGGGTAAGGGAGCGTCTGGAACGAGAGCGAGAGCGTCGATTGCTGTTGGACAAACAGAAGCTGTTTCGGAAGCTTTTAGAGCCTATGGACAGTTTAGAGCGATCGGTGCTGGCGGCCCGTTTGGCTCAGGACGCCAGTCCACTGGCCATGGGTGTCGAGTTGGTCTGGAAGCAGATGTTGGAGGGGTTTGCGGGGTCTGGTCTGGAGCGATTTGATCCTACGGGAATGGATTTTGATCCTCAGCAACACGAGGCGTTGGGCGTCATTCCTGTCACGACCGACGAGCAGGATGGCAAGGTTTTACAGGCCGAGCAGGCGGGGTACGTGTTGGACGGAGAACTGCTTAGGCCGGCACGAGTGTTAGTGGGGCGCAAGGGCTAGAGGCTCCTGTCCGCGACTTTCCATTGCTCCGCACGGAGCAGGTCCGTTATACTAGGGCGTTTTTTGGGTGAGCCTGGAAGTAGGGTCGCCCGGGCCCTGGTTTCGACACAGAGGGGACTTCATGAAGCGATGGAATGTGTTGCTGGTGGTGTGTGCGTTGTGGATGGGGGCGTGTGGTTCGAATGGGGGTGGTGACGCGGATACCAAGCCGGGGGCGGATGTAACGGGAGACGGCGTAAGCGACGCGGCTGGGGACGGGCGTGTGCTGCCTGACGTGATCGAAGATACGGACCCGATTCCGGATGTGAAGACGGACAAGATCGACGACCCAGACCATCAGGGTGACATGTGGATTCCGCCGGACGGAAAGACGGACGGAATGATTCCCGACTATGGGGATATGGCGGACTGGACGACGGATTTGGAGATTCCCGAAGAGTTCGAGATCGAGCTTGTGGCTCCGGCCGACGGCGCCGAACTGACGGGCAGCGTGCTGGTCCGGATCGTTCCCAAGGGGGTCGAAGAGCTGCGGGTGGACTACATCTGGGTCTTCATGGATGAACTCTATCTGTTTGCGGACACGAAGTTGCCCACCGAGTTTGTGTTGGACACGACCAAACACAAGCTGTCGGGGTTCACGTTAAGGGCGGAAGCCCGCATTGGCCCCAAGACGGCCGAGGACACGGTTTCTGTGACGGTGAATAATCCGAGCTGGGCACTGAAGCGGGTGTATGCGGACGAGTACCGGTACAAGAACGGCGACGAGGTGAGCTTGTTCGTGGAGACGGGCAAAGCGGGCATGGTGTTTACGGCGGATTTCGGGGCGCTGGATTCGGCGTACGAGGCCGACGATGAAGAGATTTACGAGATCGGTGGCGGAAAGTACATGATCAACTACACCATATCGGCCGGTAATGAGATTGCCGATGGCGTGTATAATATCATGGTTACGGCGTCGGATTCGACGTACACACTTGAGTTTCCGCATCTTCAATTGGCCCTGAATAACCGTCCGACGCTGCCTATCCGGGTGGAGCGGGGGATTTTTGTGGGCACGGATGCTCCGGCTACGACGCAGGACTGGGAGGAACAGCCCATCAGCCTGGTGTACGGTTCGGACTTTATCATCACGGGTGGTTCGGCGTCAGTGAACGTGGATTTCAGCGGCTATCCGTTCCCTCCGGAGATTGTGGGGATCATCATCGGCGTGGACGGGTATGCCGGGCATTATGTGGTGCCTCTGGAAGGGTCTGCGGGGGAAGAGGAGTTGACAGTTTTGATGCGTGTGTACCTTGAGGGCGAGACGCCTCCGGCGAAGTTGCCGTTGCGCATCGGGGTCAGGGACGTACGAGGCCGGATTTCGGCATACAAGACACAGCAGTTGTCGGTGCAGTCGGTCGGTTCGGGCGACATTCAGGTGAGTGTCTCCTGGGACACGGAAACCGACGTCGACCTGCACGTGATCGAGCCGGGCGGATGTGAGCTTTATTATGCGCACAAGCAGTGTGTGTCGGGCGGCTGGTTGGATTTGGATTCGAATCCGGCGTGCAGCATCG
>CAYTWV010000479.1:0-2119 GCA_964442235.1 uncultured Myxococcales bacterium
ACGCCCGGTCGACGATGGCCCGGGCTTCCGTCTCGTTGAATTCCAGCAGGGCGAATTTGAACTCCCGGCCCTGCAACGGCGCCCGCCGCGGAAAGGTGACCAGCCGGAGTTCCGTGAAACGACGCAGCATCCGGACCAGCAGTTTCCCGGGGCCGACGACTACATGGTGATGAAGCACCGTGAGTTGTGGGCGAACGTGGACATGGATTTGGCGCAGTTGCAGGTGGGGTATCAGCGGCTGCGAGACCCCAGCGACCTGTTTTTCTCGCATTGGGCGGGTGCGGCGGTTTTGACGCTGGGTTTCCCCACGCTGCAGTTAAGGCTGATAGCGGCCCAGTTGCCCGACGACACCTTCGAGGGGGTGCGCGTTCAGGAAGACAACTTCATTCACGACAACATTACGGGTGGACTGGAGTTTGCCATGTCGATGCCCGACCCGGGTTGGGCCCTGAAGGTGGGCGGATATGGGATGTACGACCACCGAATCCCGGGCCGTCCTCTGACGCTGTTTACGCCCTATGCGGGTGGCACGTTGAAGGTCAAGGCGTTCGACTTTTCGTTGTTCGGGCTGATGCAGTTCGGGTCATGGGAAGACAGCGGCGTGGCGCAAATAGATCAGGCGGTGCTGGCATGGGCAGCGACGGCCTCCATGGGGTTCAAAGGCAAGTTCCTGGACGTGAAGGCGACCTCGTTGGTGTTATCAGGCGACGATGACTACGACGGGAACAGGCAATTTGGGGCCTTTTTCTATTCGGGGAAGAACTCGTCCCGGACCATGATGTTCACCGAAGACGAGCTTCGGGACCGTGGAAACAACTTCGACGAGGCCTATTCGGCCCGTTGGGGCAGTTTTTTTGTGTATCGGGCCGGGTTGTCGTTGACGGAAATTTCCCTTGAGGCACACTTCCCTGGCGCGGACTGGCTGGTGCCCGAATTGGTCGTAGGAGCGGGATTTGTTTTGAACTCCGCTAACGCCGGGGGTAATGGCTATCTGGGCCTGGAAAGTGACCTGGTGGTCCGAATTCGGATGGTTGAAAAGGCCGACCTGGTGGTGGCTGGGCAGTTGTTCTTCCCGGGCAAGGCGTCGGCGGTCTTTATACACTCCACGGGGCCCGACCCCGTAGAGGAGCGGACGTTACAGATGCATGGGTTCCAAGTGGGCACGCAGATCACATTCTGATAAGGGGGTTTCATGAGCGCACTCCTACTGGGTCAAGTGTCGGCATCCATCGGGTTGGCTCCGGTGGACTGGGTCATCATTATCGCCTACTTCCTGTTCGTGATCGGGATGGGGGTTTACCTCAAGCGTTTCACGACCACGGGCGACGGGTTCTTCCTGGCGGGTCGAAACCAGAGTGCGTGGGTGGCGGGGCTTGCGTTCCTGTCGGCCAATCTGGGAGCCTTGGAGTTGTTGGGCTGGACGGCCGGCACGGCCAAGTACGGCATCCATGCGGCGCACTTCTACTGGATTGGCGCCATTCCTGCGATGTTGTTCCTGGGCATCTACATGATGCCTTTCTATTACAGCTCTAATATTCACTCGGTGCCCGGGTATCTGAAGGCCAGATTTGATGAACGGACACGAGTGTTAAACGCCATCTCGTTTGGCGTCATGACAGTGTTGATGTCTGGCGTCAATCTGTATCTGATGGCCAAGATTCTTAATATTTTCCTTCACTGGGACATGCATATTTGCATGTGGGTCAGCGCTGCAGCAGTGGGCGTATATATTACGATGGGTGGCCTTTTGTCGGCCATCTTCACCGAGATCGTTCAGTTTTTCCTGATTTGGTTCGGCTTGTTCCTGGTGGCCATTCTGGGCGTCATCGAATTGGGCGGTCCGGAAGAGCTGTTCAAGTCGCTTCCCGACACCATGTCCAGCCTTTGGTCGAATACGGGCAATGCCGGGGCCAACGCGATGGAAGTGACCTTTGCGGGCATTATTCTGGGTCTGGGATTTGTGTTGTCGTTCGGGTATTGGACGACGGACTTCCTGGTAGTGCAGCGTGCATTCAGTTCCAAGGACCTGCGTTCGGCCCGATTGACTCCCATTCTGGCATCCTTCTTTAAGATGGCGCTGCCGATCATCGTGTGTGGAGCGGGTCTGGTCGCTTGGAAG
>CAYTWV010000479.1:2129-3749 GCA_964442235.1 uncultured Myxococcales bacterium
GGGACTATGATGCGGCGTTGCCGTTGCTGGTGCAGCGGTACTATCCGGCGGGTCTGGTGGGTCTGGGTGTGACGGCGCTGTTGGCGGGCTTCATGGCGGGCCAGGCGGGCAACGTCACGGCGTTCAACACGGTATGGACCTATGACATTTACAAGCCGTTGATTCGGCCCAACGCTTCGGACAAACACCTGGTGTGGATGGGGCGAGTGACGACGGTGGTCGGCATCCTGGTCTCCATGCTGACGGCCTACATTGCGATGTCTTATGAAGCGGTGATGGACTACATTCAGGCGATTTTCTCCTGGGTCAATGCTCCGTTGTTCGCCACGATTCTGCTGGGCATGTTCTGGAAGCGTACGACGTCGGCGGGTGCCTTCTGGGGCTTGCTGGCGGGTATGATCGTGTCGTTCACGCTGTGGGCGGGCATGAAGTTCGGGTTCATCGATCCGCTGTTGATCACGTTTGCGGCCAAGCCTTCGGACATGACCAAGAACCTTTGGCAGGCGACGTGGGCTTGGGTGGTTTGTTTCGGTTTGACCTTTGTCATTTCGCTGGTGACGAAGCCCAAGGCGGACTCTGAATTGGTCGGGCTGGTGAAGTCCATGACCGTGATGAAGGCGACGGCGGAAGACGCCACGTTCTGGCGGGCGCCGTGGTTCTGGGCGCTGGTTTCGCTGTTTACGCTGATCGTGCTCAACCTGCTGTTCTGGTAGGAGGGAACCATGTCTGAAGGGCAAGTCAAGATGATCTCGATATGGTTGATGGTGGCCATTGCGATGGGGCTTTACGGCCTCATCGTGCTGGGCATGGGCGTGTATTACATCTCGCACCCCGAGGCGGATCTCAGTCTGGCGCCGGCTTCGGTCAAGGCTTTGAATCCGTCGCTGTGGTGGGGCGCTGCCATGGTCTTTTTTGCGGGACTCTTGTTCCTGGTGGACCGGATGGCCGCCAAGCGTGAGCGACTGCATGCGGACCGAGCGACCAAGGGGTAAGCACACTCCGGATGAGATCCGGGGTTAACGCAAAAAGGCCGAGCAGGTGGTGACCTGCTCGGCCTTTTTTGTTTAGGCGTCCCCAAGGAGATTTGAACTCCTGTCGTCGGCGTGAAAGGCCGATGTCCTGACCGGGCTAGACGATGGGGACATTTCAAATACAAGTGAGCCGCGGGGGGCTCGAACCCCCGACCCGCAGATTAAAAGTCTGCTGCTCTACTGTCTGAGCTAGCGGCCCAAACACGGTGCGGAAAGCTAACGGAGGGAAGGCTTTCTGTCAAGCGTTTATTGTGATGGTGAATTTGGGGAGCGGGTGAATCTGGCGTTGAGGAGAATTGGCGGGGGCATCGGGAGAGTTCGTGCCCCCCGTGAGGGCAGTTGAAATGCGGGGGTGCGGGGATTAGACTCGGGCCCGTTGGTACGGAGGATGCTTTGAGAGAGAAGTTGGTGGAATGGGTGGTGGCGATAGCGGGACTGTTCGGTTTCAACCGAGTGCGGGTGCGCTGGAGGTTGAACGCCTGGTTAGAGAAGAGCGCAAGCCAGGCGGCTCAGGCGGGCCGGCAGGTGAAACACGTGGGGTACCGGAACATCATTTGCCCCCACTGCGGTGCGTTGAAGGAGCCCGGGG
>CAYTWV010000480.1:0-3188 GCA_964442235.1 uncultured Myxococcales bacterium
AGGTGGTCGGGCTGATCCGAAAACACCGTTCCGAAGGCGTGTTACATCGCCAGATGGCCGTGTTGTATCGAACCAACGCCCAATCCCGCCCCTTTGAGGAAATCCTGGCCCGAGCCACGATTCCCTATGTGGTGGTTGGGGGACTTCGGTTCTATGAACGGGCGGAGATCAAGGACACCTTGGCTTACATGCGCCTGGTGAACAACCCACGAGACGAAGTGGCGTTCCGCAGAATCGTGAACAACCCACCTCGAGGCATCGGCGACGGGGCCTTGGAGGAGTTGGCGGCGCTGCCTGGGGGGCCAGAATCGACGTTATTCCACAAGGCCGCCGGACTGAAAGAGGCGGAGACCAAAGAGAAATGGCACGTTCCGCTGTTGAAGTTCGTTGAGATGATCGAGCGATTCCAGAGTCTGGTTGGGACCATGTCCATCCGAGACCTGGCCATCCACATGTTGGAACAGTCGGGCTACTACGAACGGCTGGAAGCGGCCGACCCTCTGGAGCGGGAAAGCCGCTCGGAGAACTTGGGCCAGTTGATGAATGGTATTGCCCAGTATGAAGAGGACCGAGAGGACTGGGAAACCGAACGTAAGGCGACGTTGGCGGGATATCTGGAGGATGTGGCGCTGCTGACGGACGTGGATTTATGGAAAGAAGAGCAGGACCGAGTCCCCCTGATGACGGTTCATGCGGCCAAGGGATTGGAGTTCGAAGTGGTGTTTGTGGTGGGCATGGAAGAGGGGTTGTTTCCCTACGAGCGTCGAGAGGGGGACCACGACATCGAGGAGGAGCGGCGCCTGTTTTACGTGGCGTTGACTCGGGCCGCCAAGCGGGTTTACCTGTTCTATTCGGGAATGCGTCGCAAATATGGGCAGACCATGGAGTGTTCGGTTTCGCCATTCCTGGGGGAACTGGACCAGTCTGTGGTGAAGACCGAAGGAATCAAGACCAGGCGGACCTTCCAGGAAGTGATGCAGGCTTCCACCAAAACGCCCCCCACGTCTTACGGCAAGGCCCCGGAACGGCAAGGCGAGTCCTGGACCGGTCGCTGGGTCAGCCATCCACGCTACGGTAAGGGGCAAGTTATGGCGACCATGGGGGCTGGGGCCAAACTGATTCTGGTCATCCGATTCGGAAAAGACATCGCTACGGTTTTGGCCACCGAGTGTCAGGGGTAAAAGAGGCGAATTTCCACACGTCGATTTCGAGTTCGTGCTTCGGCGGTGGCAGCGGGGTAAACGGGCGGCTGCTGCCTGCGCCTCCCCACACTGGGTCTTCGGGGACCAGGACTTTTCCGGACTTTTCAGTATCTGACCGTATAGAAGAACCACTTCAATTCCCAGGGTTTTCCGCCCTTTTCGCCCTTCATTTCCACCCAGTACTTGGTGCCCTCTTTAAGGGGCTTGTGGGGGTAAAGGGACACGGTTCCCGCACCTTGCAGGTGTGAATCGTTGCTGGCGTCAAGCCACGTATGCTCTAAGGGGACTTGATCTTCTTCGGCCCATATGGCGTGTTCGGTCACCTTCGCGGCCACGGGAGAGGACCAGGTGATGGTGACAATAGTCCCCGAGGGATAGCCCGTGGGAGGAGGCGGAGGCTGGGGGCTTTCCAAACCGTCGAAGCTGACGGGAATTCCGGACGATCCGGGCGGAGGATAGATGCCCATGACTTCGCCCCCGGAATAGGATTTGCCTTCGGAATCCACGGTGCCGAAATCCATGGTGTCGATTCGACTGGAGTTGGACCAGGTACCGCTGCCGGCCAGCCCAAACCCACAAGCGACCATATTGGCGTCCATGAAAGGGATACGATGGTACAGGGTGTTCATCCAGCCATCCACGGACAACACGGGATTTCGGACGAACGCGATGACTTCGGAGGCGCAGTTGTTATACCCGAACTTGGCAGTACGGTCCCAGGGGTCCACCCCGGAAAACCCCTCGGCCCAGGCCGGGTTCTCGTTATGGGGGCTTTGGCCGGAACTCTGATACTTGCTGAGGTGGGTCACGTAATAGTCGCAGTGCGCCTGAGCTGCCAGATTGATGGCCTCGTTCATGTCCATCTGAGGCAAGCCACTCATCCAGCGATACCAGTTGGCACGTTCCAGGGCCTTAATCTGGTCACTGTTGGCGCTTTCGGGATACCAACCTTCCTGCTGATAGACGCCGGGTTCCTCGGATGCGTCCTGTTCCAGCGCATCGGCCAACAAGCCGGGATCGATTTCCCGAACTTTGTCTTCGGCCACACTGGAGGATTCGCCGCAAGCGGGAAACAGCGGGGACAGAATCAGCAACGAGACCATTACGGGCCAGAATCGACTTCGCACCATGTTCCACCTCACCGGGGGGCATGATACGGGCGGACCTGAAACGTGGCAAGGGAGAAGGCTGCGGATCAGCGAGGGGCCTACTGATTCTGGAGCAAGATGCTGCGATAGAAGTCTTCGTCGCCGTTCTCGAAGGCATACAGCTTCAGTGCGATTCCCATGGTTTGGCTGCGGGGTTGGGTCTTGCGAACGACCAGGCCCCGTGCGCGAACGGTGCGGCGGAATCCCCACAGTTCCACATCCACCACTTCGTCGGGGCCTGGGGTCCGGTTTGCTGGCTCTTCTAGGCCCAGGTGCAGGCCCGAGGCAGACATGTCCTCGACCTGAAAGTGGAAAGGAGTTTCTGCCGAGGGGCACCGCACCAGGGCCGTGACCCCGACAGGTTTGATTCTGGGGTCTCTTCTTCGTTCGTTAGTCATCGCAGTCTGGCGCCTCCTTGGGGCAAGCGGGAAAGATGCCACCATTGTAGGGCGGGTCGCAGTTCGGCCAAAAAAATAGGCGTCTAGTCCTTAATCGGCATCCCGGGGCGTCAGTGCCACGACCCCTCGACGTTGCTCGGGCCAGGCCGTGAGGGAGTGGGCCACCTATTGAGACTTTTGGGGATCTTTCAGAATCCTGGATGCCACGTCGTGAGGAGTAGTCTGGCGTGCGACCAATTGGCGGGTGATCTGTTCGGATTCCTCTAACGCGTCAAAACGGGCCCGGAACCACCGTTGGGTTTGCTCTTGAACCAGTCCCGCCACGGCATCGGCCAGACGGCGGGCCTCTCGGCCTTGAAATTCCCCGGTTTCATGGAGCGTTTTTCGATGATCTTCGATGGCCTGGACCAATTCGGTGATGCCCGTTTGATTCACCGCTA
>CAYTWV010000480.1:3198-3745 GCA_964442235.1 uncultured Myxococcales bacterium
GGATGGTTCGGGGCGTTGCTGCCAAATGCTGGACGGCATCCAGTTCCATGGCCAGGCGGTCGGCGCCAGGCCGGTCGGCCTTGTTGACCGCAAAGATATCGGCGATTTCCAGGATGCCGGCCTTCAAAATCTGAACTTCGTCACCCAGCCCGGGCACCATTACCACCACGGTGGTATGAGCCGTTCGGACCACGTCCACCTCGTCTTGGCCCACACCCACCGTCTCGATGGCCACGATATCCATACCCATGGCATCCATGACCATGGCGATATCCCCGGCAGACCGACTTAGTCCGCCCAAAGCCCCCCGTGTGGCCAAAGATCGAATGAACACGCCGGGGTCCGTGGCATGTCGCTGCATACGGATTCGGTCGCCCAGCACGGCCCCACCCGAAAAAGGACTGGAGGGGTCGATGGCCACCACCCCTACCCGCTTGCCTTGGGCTCTCCAACAGGTAATCAGTGCGTCGACCAGACTGGATTTCCCCGCACCGGGATTCCCGGTGATGCCCACGATATGAGCCTTACCGGTGTGGGGAAACAGTTG
>CAYTWV010000481.1:0-3322 GCA_964442235.1 uncultured Myxococcales bacterium
ACCTCGCCGTTGCTGCGGTAGATCTCGAAGTAAAAGACCCCGGCAAGAATTCCCATCACCAAGACCAGAGCCGCGAGAATGCGCCACAACCATTTCCGCAGCCGCTTGCGCAAGGTCACCTCTGCTTTCATGGCTTCTTCACGGGGAAGCGCTTGATCAGCGGAAAGTCTCCCACCAGTTCAAAGGCATATTCCTCAGCACCACCAGGGCGCTGAACGTGAACCTGCTCGACACTCTGGTTGTGCGGGTTGCAGGCCAGAACCAGCAGCGTCTTTCCATCCGCCGAGAGCTTGGTGCGAACCAAAGGCTCTTTGTAGAAATTCACGTAGCTCGGATACCGCTCATCGCCCACCCGCCACATGTTGCCTTTCGAGGTCTTGAGTTCCGGCATTTCCCAAGCGGTGGCGGCTTCGATGATGTCCTTGTTCTGGCTGGCTTGCCACATGCCCAGGACGTGGAAATTGTAGAACCCGAAATACTTCGTGTAGTAGTTGAGCGCAGTCTCCACGCCGTTGATGGTGCGTTTGGCGATGGGCTCGTTGACCCGCCAATCAGAATAGTCCTGCAAATCCTCGGAATAGCGGGTGCCCACCTCCCAGCACTGAAGACCGTCCATCACACAATGGCCGAACAAAGAAAGCGCGTAGGTGGAAGAAGCCGGAACTTGATGCTTGAGATCCTCCCGCCGCGTCTTGCCTTTGGCATCCGTGAACCGGAATTGCGACAGCGGGTAATTGTCCACGAACTCGACCTGAATCCAGGTGGAGAGGATGTTGACCACTTCGGGACGGGCCAGCTTGCCCTGTTCCCACTCCTGCACGAAGGCATAAAGCTGGGAGGGTTTGGAGTTGTTGATCCAATAGACCGACGGGTTGCCGAGGTTGAGTTTGCAGCGTTTGAAGACCGAATGCAGGTCCGCCGCTGGATTGTTGTATTTCTCGCGCCATTGCTTGGCACTCTGGAGATTGACCGAGCCAGTGGGCTTGCCTTCCCAGATGCCGTCGAAGATCCGGAATGACGATTTGACCACTCCCACACCCCAGCAGCCAATGAGCACATCCGGCTGTTTGTCCCGCACCTCACCGATGAGTTTGGCAAAGGCCTCATACTGGCGCTCCTTCCACGAGTGATAGTTGGGGGCCTCAAAATCGGGGATGATGATGGCGCAGGAGGCGGCGTATTGATGAAATGGCTCGATCTTCCAGTTCTTGGGATCGGTTGGGTTGGCGGTGAAATCATTCCCATGATGGGGAATCCACTCGTTGTCGGTGAACAGAAGTCCGCGCTTTTGCCGGCTCCCCCGCGAACCGTTGTGGGTCATGGCACAAGGAGCGACATGCGTAAAACCGAAATCATACATCGGACACTCGCCTTTGCGGTCTTGTTGACGCGCCTTCGCCGCCCCCTGCCACAGTCCATATTTGCCTCGCGGGAGTTTCCATCCAGACGGAAACCAATCACCCTCGTCAAAATCGTAGCCCAAGCGGTTGGGGGGATAGTGAAACCATTCCGGCAAACCGATTCGTTGCTTGCCACCCAGCAGCAGAATTTCCTGGTAGTTCTCCTTCACCTCCCACGGTTTGGCCGGATTGAAGAATTCCACCGTGAGGTTCACCGGGAGGCCAGAGAACTCGGGGCCGAACTTGAAGTTTTTCAACGGCCCCTTCATGGGCGTTCCCATGTTCAGGGTCCACCGTTTCCCACAACCCGCGACCTTGTAGCTGTCCCAGGCCGCATCCGTCACCGTCAGTCCGTCCTCTGCAATCTCGCATCGCATGGCCACCACATTGGCGTGGTTGTAGATGCCTGGCGTGATCTGGGGTCAGAGTTTCACGGCACTCGACGCGGCTTTCGCCGGCATCACCATCAATACGCTTGCCAGTGCAGTCGCAAACCAGTGAGTCAATTTCATCGCCCCATCTTTCCAACCCGCAATCCCTAAGTAAAGACGACAACCGAAAAACCCCAAAAGACAACATGAACGCCATCCTCACCTTCAACCCCAACGGCACTGGTTCCTGCCTCTACACCGAACTGATCGATTTGAGTTCACTGGGAAGACTGGAAATCCAACGTGCCACCACCATCGAATTCAACAACCAAACGCAACACTGGGAAGTCAAAGACCGCAGAGGAAAACCTCTGTTCTTTGCACGGCACCGACAAGCCTGCCTCGAATGGGAGCAGCAAAACCTCTGAGACCAACATATCCTTCTTCTGCACCCTGTTCGTTCATGGACGGGGCTTGGCATAGGCTTTGGCCATGTCCGGATAAAGATCCAGCATGGCCTTGGCTTTGCCTTGGCGGTCAAAGAGCGCTTCTCCCCATTTGGTCGGCTCCCAAATGAACGTTCCCAAGCCTTTGCCCCTGGCCAGTCCATGCACGATGTCGTTCACTTCCCGTTTATGCTCGGAATACTCGACCACGATGATCGGCTGGGGATAGCGGTTGGCCAGATCGCTCAGATTGGCCTGCAGATCGTTTGTGGTCCCATGCCACTTGGGATAGTACGACTGGCCCAAAATGTCGAACTCTACGTTGTGTTCCCGGAGGCGATCGAGAAACCAACGTGACTTCTCGTTCTGACCGCCCAGTGCCAGATGGAGCATGACCGGGATTGATCGGTCGGTGTCGCGCACTCCCGCGATGCCCGCTTTCACCAAAGCCGCCAAGCCATCCCAATTCGTCAAGCTTCCCTCCGGCCAAAGCAGGCCGTTGCTGATTTCATTGCCAACCTGAACCATGCCGGGAGGTGTGCCTTGATCAATGAGCACCCGGAGGGCGGATTGAGTGTAATCGTGAACCGCCTGCGTGAGTTCCGGCAACGGCAGATTCCTCCAGGCGGCCGGTTTGGTTTGTTTGCCAGGGTCCGCCCAAGTGTCGCTGTAGTGAAAATCCAACAAGAACGATAACCCGGCTTGCTTGGCCCGTTTCGCCATCTGCCGGGTGTGTTCGAGGTCACAGAAGCCTGCGGCTGAATAACCATTGTTGGCCTTGGGATTGTGGAATATTCGAAAGCGAGCCCAGTTAAACTGGTGCTCTTTGAGGATGGAGAAGATGTCCTGAGCCACGCCCTGTTGATAGAATCGCTGCCCTTGGGCTTCCTGCTCGGGAATCCAGGAGATGTCCGCCCCCAGAATAAACTCCGGGAACGTCGTGGCAGCTTGCAACTTGCTGTTCAGAACAAGGACAAGCATCCCAAGGAATAAGAGGAATCTTCGTTTCACTTCCTCATCCTGCAAACAACCCATGTCCGGCGTCAACGCTTTCTCCGCTGCATCCAAAACCACCAATGAAAACCAAATCCAAAACCACCCGCCA
>CAYTWV010000481.1:3332-3740 GCA_964442235.1 uncultured Myxococcales bacterium
GTCCTTCGTCGGTATCAGCAGTGGTATGGCCCGGAGCACATGAAGAATGGATCGTGCCTCTACTGGACGCTCACCGGTCTGGGTATTCTTCACTCCCTGGGCTTTCGGGCTTTGCTTCAGGCGGGTTCGATGTCCTGGCCGATTGTTCCTCCTGCCCAGGACGACGGCAGCAAACCCACGCACTTCAGCTACGAGTGGTCCCCTTGGCGTCCTGAAAGCCAAGCCGCTCTGAAATTGGGACTGCTGCCGGAAATTCACATTTGGATCGGTCTGCCAGATGAAAACGAGCTGGTTGACTTCTCCACGAAATGGCTGCCCCAACAAGCCGCCCAAGAAGGTTTGACCTGGAGAACCCCATCACCACCAGACTTTCTTTGGTGTGGTCCTTCTGATTTGCCAGCCGGTGTC
>CAYTWV010000482.1:0-3734 GCA_964442235.1 uncultured Myxococcales bacterium
TACGCCGAACAGTGGGACAACGACTATCAGGTGGGCATCACGTTGACCAACATTGACGCCGATTTCACCTTCGATAACGGCACCAGCAAGGTGGGCACCCTGCTGGGTACCAGTCTGCGCTATATGAACAACGGCACCATCGGCGCCTTCCCTGGAACCGTGGCGGCCATCGGCTGTGATGGTTCCGGCAAGCAGGAAGCCGGTCTGGAAGCCGGTCGTCGGGCCTTGAGTCCGCCGACCATCACCGATACGGACATTCCGTGCACCTGCGGCGAGGACCAGCCCTGCCCCGGCGTGTGTGCTCCCGAGCTTACCTGTGTGAACGGCAAGTGCGGCGGCTACAACCGTGGCTTCCTGCGCCATGATGCCAGCCTTGAAGTGGTCTTCCTCTCGGACGAAGAGGACCAGTCCCCGGGCTCCGTCCCCTTCTACATTGACTTCTTCAAGTCCATTAAGGGCTTCTTGAACACCTCGATGTTCCACGCCCACGCCATCGTGGGTGACGAGGGCAATGGCTGCAACGGTAACGGTTCTGACGGCAACGCCGGGGCCGACGGCGGCGATCGCTATATCGCCGTTCAGGAAGAAACCGGTCGCAAGTGGGGCTCTATCTGCGACGACAACTTCGCCTCGGTTCTGGCCGACATCGGCGAAATTGCCTTCGGTCTGCAGATTCAGTTCTTCCTTACCGCTCAGGCCGACCCGTCTCCGGGCAGCATTCGGGTCTGGATCGACAGCGGTGCGGGCTACAAAGAGTGCACGACCGGTTGGGAATACAACCAGCCGACCAACTCCGTGGTCTTCCAGGAGACTGGGGCCTGCATGCCCGTGGAAGGCGATCAGATTAAGATCTGGTACAAGATGGTCTGCTTCTCCGAGTAGCAACGGCAAAGGGGACTCCCCTGGGGTCCCCCGTTTCTGCTCGTCAACTCCGATATGTGTGGGTGGATAACATGAAAGGTTCCCTCTCCTTGATTCTGGCGTTTTCGATGCTCCTGGCCGCTTCGTGCGGAAAGGACTATACCCGTGCCGAGCTGCCGCAGCTCTTCGTGAAAATTGGCGAGAGTGCTGACCCACTTTCGTTCGATTTCCCCAAGTTGGGAGCGAAGGACCCCTCGTACAAGGCGCTGGTCGAAGTCCAAAACACGGGCAGCGTGGACCTGACGGTTTATAAGGTCTATTTGGAAGAGGGTGGTAACCCTTACATCACGTTGGACTTCTCGCAGTCTCCCTACGATCCCAGCGATGATGATGATTTCCCGCTGGTGATCGAACCCAATCTGCCCGCTCCCAAGCTGCAGTTCCAGGTGGTTTACAACCCCGAGGACGGCCCGGTAGCCAGCGAAACCGCCGTGTTGGTCATCGAGACCGACGACCCTGACTATGAAGGCGACGCCGACAACAAGTACAAGGTTGTGCTGGGCGTGCAGCAGGTTGGGGCTCAGTTGACCATGAACCGCAACAGCGTGGTTTACACCTGCGCCACGGGCTGCGTGGTCGAGACACTGACGGTAGACAACGATGGCACCGACGTGTTGACCATCGACTCGATCACCTTCCAGAAGGCCTCGTCCGAATACGCGTTCCCCAACCCGCCGAAGTTGCCCCTCTCCATGCCGGTCAAGGGCGACCCGGCCTATTACCCCATCACCTTTGATGTGCGGTATTGCCCCCTGGACGAGAACTTCGAAGATGCCAACATGATCATCATTAAGAGCAATGATCAAAACTCGGCGGGTACCACCGAGATCCCCATCTCTGTGGATCAGGCCCCGGCGCAGTTGACCTGGACCACGGACACACCGGCTTCGTTCTTCGACTATACCGGCCTTGGCGGCTCACACACGTTGAACGTCTACAACAAGACCTCTTCCGAGTGTGACGGTACCTGCATCGGCGGCGGCAAGTGCTGTGGCTGCCCCATCCAGGTTCAGCGCGTAGACCTGACGGTGGACGGCGTCACCAATCCCACCGAAGCGGCCAACTGGTACTCCGTGGTTGGCAAAGACCCCGCCACCGGCAACGAACTGTCGTTGCCCCGAGGCATCAAGGGCGGCGGCTCGCTGGCCTTCGAAGTGACGTATCACCGCCCCGCTGGCCAGGAAGTGGACCGCAACGGGAAGATGTGCGTGGCGTACACGGCGCCCATTACCGGCCCTGCTACCCGCTGCGTCGACCTGATTGCGACCAGCCAGTGCTCGCTGGAGATTGCTCCGATCAACCAGATCCTTTATTTCGTGACCGAGACCCCCGACGAAGTCAAAGAGAAGCCCGTTGTGCTCATCAACAACGGCACGGCCGAATGTGTGATCACCAAGGCGACCATCACCGACAAGTGGGATGCTCCCTCTCCGGACTTCACCTTGAAAAACGCCCCTGAAGGCGACCTGACGATCCCGCCGTTTGGTATCGAGACCCTGATTGTCAGCTACGCCATCAAGACGTCGCCGCCCTCCAAGCCCGACGGCCGCTTGAACCTGGAATACACCGACTCGTCGGTGGGCACGGTTCCTCTGTCCGTGGTGCTTAAGGGCGCCATGGAAGAAACCTGCAAGATCCCCGTGGCGGCTCCTGGCAGCAGCGGAGACTATCCCGGCGCCAAGGTCGGCACCACGCTGAACCTGAGCGGCTGCAGTTCCACCGCCGGTACCTGCGGCAGCGCCATCTATGAACAGGGCTACATCTGGTTCCTGATGGCCCGTCCGGAAGGCAGCGCAAGCCAACTGAACTTGGAAGGCGGATGTATGGCGGCCCTGACCCCCGACAAAGCCGGCGACTATGAAGTCGGCCTGGTCGTGTACGACGGCAGCGACTTCCTGCAGAGCGACCTGTCGACGGTGACCATCAGCGTCACGGAGTAAGTTCCACTTCCCGGTTTCCCCCCACATGATTGTCCAGTCCAACTCAAGTACTTGCCTGTATCGTCTCTAAATTGATGACACCGCCTTGCATTTCCTGTGTCACTGGGTAATCTGACACGGTTCTTCTCGTAAGCTCGACACGTATGGCCCGACAATTCCGAGTGGAGGCTGCTATGAGCTATATGAAACCCGCCACAAAGGGCAGCTTTGGGAGCGTTTGTCTGGCCATGCTGCTTGCCGCTGCCTGCAGCGCCGGGGATGACGCCGGGTGGGACGTTCGTGCCGACTCAACAGGGGCCGGAGACATGGACGCTGCGTCTGCGGACTCTGCACAGCCGGGGGACGGGACGGTCAACCAGGACCTGGAGGAGCCCGTGCCAGGACCGGAACTTGAGGTCTCTCCGGCCACACTGGATTTCGGTTGGGTAGCCGTGGGCGACGCCAAGACCCTGCAGGTCACCGTGTTCAACACCGGCGAACTGCCCCTGACGATTTTTGCATTGGCGTTCGCTGATGGCAGCAATCCCGATCTAGAAGTGAAGGGCGTTGATGAGTTGCCCCTCTTGGTGCCTTCAGGGGCGAATCGCGTCTTCGAGGTGAGTTTTGCGCCCAAGACCCTCTTCGCTGCCACGCCGGACCCCATCGGCAGTCTGAGACTCTCCAGCAACGATCCGGACGAATCTACCCTGCCCATCCTCACCTACGCCAATATCGATGCCCCTTTCATTGGGCTGGACCCGTCCGACAAGGTGGAATTCGGAGTTGTGGCCAAAGAGTGGACCATCGAGCGCACCTTGACGGTAACCAACGTGGGCCACGCCCCGCTAAAGCTCTCCGGGGTTGAGGTGGTGGTGAACACGGAGGACAACGAGT
>CAYTWV010000483.1:0-3731 GCA_964442235.1 uncultured Myxococcales bacterium
CTTACGGTCGTGGCACAGACACACCTAGTCACCCCACAAAACACGGCGGCAACCAGGGTCGATTCGTACTAGGAAAGGCCCCCTGGATGCGACAGGTCTTGCGTTTACGACCCTTGGCAACGGCCGGGCCAATCAGCCGTAGCAGGTACGGTTGATCAGGATCTGCTTCAAGTCGTCGGAAAGGTCGTTGAAGTAAGCACAATACCCAGCTACTCGGACCAGCAGGTAGGGGTACTTTTCCGGGTGGTGCAGGGCATCCAGCAGCATGCCACGGCTGATGACGTTGGGCTGGAACTGCATCCCCCCCTTCTTGAAAAAGGTCTTAAAGACGCTGGCCAGGTTCTTCACGCCTTCGGGCCCCTGGAACAGGGTCGAATCCACGGTGAACGTGACGGTGGTCCCGTTGGGGGCGTAGCTGGCGAAGTCCACGCCGGCGACCGAGTTCAAGGAGGACAACAGGTCCGTTACGGGCATTCCAAAATGCGGAGCCACGCTGTTGGCCAGAGGCACCCCTGCCAGACGGCCCGAGGGAAGCGAAGGGGTCTTTTTGCCGTATACATCACTGACATTTAACGCGTAGTAGCCAGCCGCATAAATGCCCGAACGAGGGCAGTTCGGCACTTGTTTGAGGGCATTCACAAAAATTTGCAGAGTGCGGTTCACCCAGTTCACCGCCTCGGGGGAATCGTCCTGCCCGAATTTGGGAACCGCCAGCAGCGCATTGCGAATCTGCTGCCCGACTTCGCCTGTAAAATCGTGTTCCATGGCATCCAGAACTGCATCCAACGAGAAGAGCCCACGCTTGAATACCACCTGGTCTAGGGCATGCAGCGAGTCGGCAGCATCCGTGATGCCCACAGCCTGAATCCCGCTGCTGTTGACGCTGGCCCCTCCGTCGTTCACATCGATGCCCCTCTTGATGGCCCCTGGAAAGAGGCTGGAAGCCAGCGGTGTGGGGAAGTCTTTGCGAATGGCCGCTTCAATCTTCTGGTGGTCCGCCAGAATGGAATTCGTCAGGAGATTCAGACGCTGCTGATACACGGCCAGCAGTTCGTCCATGGAGCGGGGCAATCGCCGCTGGGGAGCTCTGAAACTTCGGTAGACCTTGCGTGTGGCCTGACTGGATTGCCGCACCAGTTTTGCCAGCCTGCCGGGACCCTCAAAGTTGTACTCGACCCACTTGCTGGCCGCCTTCTCGATCTGGTCCGGCCAATCGGCATTCCACAAGTCCCGCTCGTCACCGTTCAGCGCCTGAAGCAAGGGCAATACCACGTTGACGTTGGCACAATCGGTGTTTCCGTAATGATCATCGGATGCGTTGGGCTCGACGCAGCCCACAATGGCATAGTTGCGAACCTGCTCAATGCCGGTTCCATAGTGGCGCTGCAGCGTATCCAGATAGATTTCGTCGTTGTAAAGCGCCGGCATCGGAGCGCCGTTAAGATAGACCTCGGCCAGCCGTTCCATGTACTTCTGGGGACTGCCCGGGTGAATCCGGGCGGCCATGTTTGCCGCATAGGGCTGCAATTCACAGATGTCCAAAAGGGCGTAGGTCAAGTCGTTGGTGGCATCCCGGCCGTCGGGGGCCAATCCACCTGCGGTAATGGTCTGATCCGTCGACATGGTCTCAAAGAGGCGTCCAATCCGGAAATAGGTATCGCCATCATTGACCAGAATGGCCTCGTCCAGCTTCAGCACAAACAGCGCCAGCAACTCCTTGGCCTTCTCGAAGTCGATGTGCCCCTGGGCAAGGTCTCTCTGATAGTAGGGGTAGAGAATCTGGTCCAAACGGCCTGGCGACACGGCGTTTTCAAAGGACTCGACGCACAGTGCGATGTGCAGGAACATCATGCTCTGCAACGCCTCGTGGTAGGTTCGGGCGGGATTCCTGGGCACGTGGCCACAGATGGACGCCATGGTCGACAACTCGGCCTTTCTTGCAGGGTCCGTTTCCAACGACGCCAAACGCTGCAACTCGCTGGCATACCGGTCGGCGAAGGCCTCTAAGGCATGCAGGGCAATGCTGACTCCATCATAGAATGACTGACTGGTCTGCGGCTTGCCCTGACGCTCGGCCTGGATCTCCTCCAAAAGGCCCTGGGTCCCCATCGTCAGCACTCGTTCATAATTCACAACATAGTGAGCGATGGACGCCAGGTTATTATTGAATCCTGCAACCAACTCCGAACTTCGTGCCATATTTGCCCATAATTCTGCCCCAGTCGTCACCACCTTCGAGAAGAGGCAACGTTTCCACCAGAACGGCATGGTGTTGAGCGCAAAATCCAGGCGGTCCCCCCAGGAACACTGAAACGCCACGGGCTTTTGACGGTGAATCCGAGGCAGTACCAACGCCATCAACACACCGTTGTGCTCCTCCCACACTTGGGCTCCCCGGCGCTTGCTGGTGAAGTTGCCCACAATCAGTTCATGGGGATAGATCACTATTTGTTTGTTCCGAAGCACATAGTCCAGCCGCTTTGATCGGTGGACCGGCGGTGGGTCCTGGAAACCGTTGGTTTTGTAGAATTGAGTCTTCAGCTTGGAGACTTCAAAACAGAGGCTGTGATCGGCCCCTCGGATGGCATCCTGGATGGCGTGTACGCGGTCAGGAAAACGGGCCTTGTGTCGAGGCGGCAAGAGTTCATCGCTGTCGGCAACAATGCCCAACTCGCCAAACCGCCTGACGGCCTCTTTCAGTGCCGCCACGGCCTGCTCATCGGTAATCCCCAGTTCCGGTCGCCGCAACCCCAGCCGCTGAGCCTTGTCGTCGTAAAGATGATGGTATTTCAGCAGCTCGATGCCGGCGCACTGATGCGATTTCAGCAGGGCCGCCACGCCCTCAATATCAGCGAAGGAGTCGTTCCAGCCCGGCACCACCACCATCCTGAAGCGGATGTTGGCCCCCAACTGGACCAGATGCCCGATGTTCGAACGGATCAACTCGCTGTCTTGACCTGTGCAGCGCCGATGGCTCTGCAGTTCTCCCCCTCCCTTCACATCCACCAGGAACAAGTCGATGAAAGGGGCAAGTTCGGTAAGATGAGCCTCGGGCACGTGCAAACTGGTCTCGGCAGCAATGTGAAGGTCGTGCTGGCGCAAGACTCGAAGCAGCGGAATCAACTTGTCGGGACGCTGAAGCAAAGGGTCCCCGCCACTGAGCGTAACGCCCCCACCCGTGGCCCGATAGTAGTCGACGTCTCGAAGAACCAGTTCCACCAGTTCGGAGACGGAATAGGCAACATCGTGTTCCCGATCGGGCTGAAACGACATCGCCTCGGGATTCTGGCACCACTGGCATCGCAGGTTGCAGCCACGGAAAAAGAGGGTCGTGCGAATGCCCGGACCGTCGTGCACACACGTCCGTTGAACCTTCATCAGGCCGATAATCCCCGAATTGCGAGACTCTTGGGCGTCCCTGCTCCGGGTATTCTGCTGACGCTTTTCGACGTGTTTCTGCGCTACGGACATGGCTTTTCCCCCTCCCTGACCTTCGACCCGAACCCACTGTAACCCAAACGGACGGACTCGTCCATCCCGAATTTTGTTGCGCTGGGGATTTTTGGTGCTGGGGTTGTCGTGCTGTGTTCTTGGAGGGCGGAGTGGAGGGAGGCTCGCCTCCCTCCACTGAGGCCAACCGGCGAAGCCACATGCGAGAGCGAAAAGGAAGGGGAAAAGGGGAAGACCTCTTCCCCTCCCAGGCGCGGCAGCGGTCCTTCGCCACGCATGCA
>CAYTWV010000484.1:0-3725 GCA_964442235.1 uncultured Myxococcales bacterium
CGCGACCACGTCCTCGGCCAGATCCTGCTTCATGCCGCTACCCTCGTCGGGGAACTGCAGTCCTTTGATTCCGTAAACCGAGGCGTCGGAGTAATCGATCCAGAAGGTGAATCCCTGCTGTTTGTCCCAGAAAAGAGGGTAGGGGGCGCCATACCAGCGGCTGACGTTGGCGACCGAAGAGAACGAGGCCCAGCCTTCGCTCCACGCAAACGGGGGCACCTCGGGGCTTCCATCGTGGGGCCCGCCGGGGCTGTCGTCTCGGGAGTAGTTGGCGGCCGTATAGTGGCCGAACTCGTGCAGAATCACCGGATAGCCCCAGGCGGAGCTGTATTCAGGGTCCCCGCCGATAAAAATCGACTGGTCCATTTCGATGGAACCGGAAACGGTCTGGGAAATGCCGCGCCCATAACACGAGCCGCAGTCCCAGGTCTTGTTTGGGCTCCACAAGACGGCCAGCGACGCCACGCCGCTTTCGTCGCCCCCGGCAATGTCCCAAACGATGGCTTCCATGGCCGACCGCATGAAGAGGTAGACAAACATGGCGCCCGAACCGTCGTCGATGCCGATGGTCACGTCGCCCAGGTCGTTGCTGTTGCCCACGTCAAGACTCCAGGCCCAGGGCGGCAAGTCGTTGGTGCCCAGATAGGCCCCGTCGTCGGCCTTCAAGACGGCCAGCAGCACTCGGTCGCTGGATGGGTCCGGGGCCCACAACGTCGCAAAGACGACTTGCTCGTCGCCTTTGGGTGCGGCGTAGGGTAGGGGGAACGCATACGAGCCGTCCACGTCCACTTCCACCGCAGAAATCACTTCGTCGTTGGCGTCATACAAAAACGCCAGCATTCCCGATGCGGGGAAGGTCGCAGTCTGGTCCAGGAAAAGTTTGCCCGAGTCGTCCAGCCGGGGCCACAGCACTTCGAACGACAGCGAGCCCGAAAGCACCGCTTCACCCTGAGTACATTGGCCATCCGAAGTGCAGATGCCCTCGGCGCACGTGCCGCAGGAACCGCCGCATCCGTCTGCCCCGCACTCGCGGTTGGAGCAATCCGCCTCACAGGTGCCGTCGTTCAACTCGCACACACCCGAGCCACTGCAGCGATATCCCGTGTCACAACTGCCGCAACTGCCGCCGCAGCCGTCGCTTCCGCATTCGCGGCCACCGCACTCTTCGGTGCAATACAGATCGCTGTCTTCCACGTCGTCGTCCCACGTGGAACTCTCAAAGTCGCACGCCGTTACGCCCAGCGTTGCCACTACCACCCCAGCCAGCCAGGCACCCCACAGGCGCCTAGACCAGGGGCTTGCGTTACGCCTCATAGCCATGAATCCACCTCCAGCCGCAATTTGATTTGGGCCCCTGCGGTTGCAGTCGCCACAAGTGGGCCTCAAACGAGTTCCCTCATACTTCTATTCAGACTAATCCCCCCGAAAGGCCCGGTCAAGGTACCCGGCCAACTTAGGGTGCGGTTCCGTTGCCGGGGAGCCGATGAAGTGGGTGTCACCCAGGGCTCTGGTTAGGGCGATCAAAGCCCATATCTCTCCGACGCGCTCCGCAAAGGGCGACCGCGGCCCATGCCTCGACTCGGCTGCGCCTCGCTCGGCACGGGCCCGCCCCCCGGCATCGGGCCGCTGGCCCGATGCCACCCCCCAACGTGCCGCTGGGGGGTAGCTGCCTCCGCAAGGTCGTCAACTAGCGCGTCGGGGAGAGAGGCCCCCCGTGGCGTAGCCCGGGGGGCGCGTACCGTCGCACGGCCAGTGCGACGGTACGCGGGGGGCGGGCCCGTCACGCCGAAGCCTTGGCGAAGGCTGGATGGGCCGCGGTCACCCTTACCGCTGCTCCCCGTTTCGGGATCCGTACCCGGCCAACTTAGAACACCGTTCCGGCCTCGAACGAGAAGCTTTGAGAGAAGCCAATGGGAGCAAATCCCAGGCCGTAGTACAGATCCACAGCAAATCTGTCGAAGTACATGAAGTGCAGGCTGGGGCCAAATGCGTCGGCAGCGCCGAACTGCGTGCTGCCTTCACTTCTGTCACCAAACACCGAGATATCATTGAAAAAGCCAACGTATGTCGAGTCGCGGTAGACGGCCAGCCGGAACTGCGTCTCAACCTGCACCGCCTCTCGCACCCAGTATCGTCCGTCGAAGAATGTGCGCAGGTACGTGCCGCCCAAGGATGCCTCGTCGAAGAACCGAACGTCGCCAAGCCGAAGGATGCCCTTGGCACGAAGCATCAGGACATTGGCCCCCAGAGTCCAGACGGTCTTGTTGGCCAGGTCCAGCGCCCCAAGCCACCCGCCCGACTCGGTGACGCTGTTGCGAAACTCGATCCAAGCCCCGTCACGCATGTCGTCTCGCAACACGTCGGGGGAGAAGTTCCAACTTGCGGAGAGACCCACTGTGAAGCGAAGCAGCCAGCGATCGGCCGTGGCTTCGGGGTCGGACAGGGTAGGCAGGAAGGGCTTGGTGCGGTCGTCGCCGAAAAAACGATAGAACTCGGGGCCGGCTCCCACACTGCCCTCAAACTGGGTTCCGGACAACACGGCAAGGCCCAACATGACACTGGTGCGCAAGACATAGGCGCTGCCGATCTCGGGGATGGTACGTGAATACTGAGAAAAGCCAGTCTCACTCTCGATTTGAGGGGCCAGCAAGCCTGAGGCAAACGGGGGCAGTCGGTAGGCCAGGTCCAATTCGCTATGGACCCACGTCAGGTGGGGCATCGCCGAAAACAGGAAGCTGCGATAGGGGATCGCCACAAAAGCAGCGGTTCTGAGCCGGTCTTTGTCCAACAGCAGGCTTCCGGCGCTGAATCGGGCTTGCAGCACCGGACCCCACGACGAATCCATATTAAAATCAAAGCCCCAACCGAAGGACTCCTTGGCGACCACGTGGATGCGCAACTCCCGCACCGGGGCCAGATGGCCCAGCGGCATGGCGATCAAATATTCGGTCTCGACGACTCGGTAGGTGATTCCCAGAAGATGATGTTTGGTCTTAAGCTCTTGAAGCGCCTTGTCCAGCAGCTTGGCGTTGAAGACGTCGCCCGGCAGGTTCAGATCCACACGATACAAGGCGCCACGATAGGCCCCCGCCCCCAGGAAGACGATGCGGGTCATGACCCCCTCGTCCACATGGATGCTGACTGTTTTGTCCAATTCCACTCGAGCCCAGCCTCGGGCTTGACCATATCCCCGCTTTGCGTAAAGCCTGACGATGCGCCCGATGGCCCGGTCGGCCCACTCCTGCTCCTCCTCTTTGCCCCGCATGCGACCCGCCGCTGCAGCCCGGACGTCTGCTTCGGAGATTTGCGAGGTGCCGGTCAGGATCACGGTGGGGGCGGCCCCACCGGACTTGGCTGCGACGGAACCGACGGGTACAAGAAGGGCCAAAGACATGAGGATGGCGAACGCTACGGTGTGGTTTGCGGACGGCGCCCCGAAGAACGCTTGGTTGGATGGGGGGAAGTGCACGGACACGTTAGTTCGCCGTCTGGCTCTGGGGTTGGATAATGATCTCCACACGACGGTTGTTTGCCCGTCCTTCCGGATTTCCGTTATCCGCCACGGGGTGTCCTTCACCCAGTCCGTTGGCTCTAATCCGGTCCGACTGGTAGCCACGGCTTACCAGATACGCCCGAACCGAGTCGGCCCGTCCCTGAGACAGAGTCATGTTTGTGTTGCTGGAACCTTGTGAATCGGTGTGCCCCTCGATGACCACATTGCGTTC
>CAYTWV010000485.1:0-1972 GCA_964442235.1 uncultured Myxococcales bacterium
CTTCTGCCGAAGAAGGCGGCTGGGGGCTTCCATGACCAACGCGGCCATCTCCAGCACCGTATGGGCCAGATGGGGGTACGCGGAACAGAAGCGGCCCACCATCTCCGGCAAATCGCCAACCTGTCCGTCGGCGACCCAAGCCTTCAGACCCGCTCGAAGCGCCCGGGAGAAGTGTTCTTTGTCATTGGCGTGGGCATATCCCCATGCGGCAGCAACATAGAGCTGATGAGAGGGAGTTCTGGGTCTGTCTACCGGGGGTTTCTGTGCCCAGTACAAGTAGGCGTTCGCCAGCAGCAATGCCGCTTCCCGGGGCATGTTTTGAAGTGCTGGCATCTTCGGAGGCGTGGGGCTGGCCTGAAACTCAAGACGAATCCTGGCCGCCGCAGACCGATCCCACTTGGGAAGGCGGTCGACAGCCTCCTCTTGAGCCAACTCAATCAGTTTACGCCCCTCGGGAGCGGGCAAAAAGAACGGGGGAAAGTAGACGGCAGGCTGAATGGCGCCTGCAGGCCAAATCAAACGTTCTTCCACCAGCCGCAGCAGATCCGGACCCAGTTTGCCTTCATCCACACCAAAAACCGGCGCAAGCCGCTGAACCAAAGCAACTCCGGCCCCTTCTTCTTGCACCAGAAGGTTCATCAGACCCAACTGCGACTTGTTCAACGCTGGCATCTTCAGTTCGCTCCCGGAATACGGGGCTGGCAGGCCCCTGCATATCCAATTTCCATCGTCGGTATTCTGACAACGACCGACCCGCATTACAAGAGAACCGTGCATCACAATTGGGACCACTGCCCCCTTCCCCTGAGTGCGGCCGGCTGCTATAAGAAGGGCCACCTTTTCTGCCGCAGTCAGCAGGGGTTCAGGAGGAGACTATGACCGACCGGGAGCTCGATTTTCTGTCCATCAACACGCTGCGCACGTTGTGCATCGACACCATTCAAAAGGCCAACTCCGGCCATCCGGGCCTGCCTTTGGGTGCCGCCCCCATGGCGTACGTTTTGTATCATGATTTCCTGCACCACAACCCGGCCGATCCCTCGTGGCCCAATCGGGACCGTTTTGTCCTTTCCGGCGGGCATGGAAGCACGCTGCTGTACGCATTGTTGCACACCACCGGTTACGCACTTTCCATGGATGAACTGAAGCGGTTTCGCCAGTGGAAGAGCCTTACTCCGGGCCATCCCGAATTCGGTCTGACTGCGGGTGTTGAGGCCACCACAGGCCCCCTGGGTCAGGGCAGTGCCAACGCAGTGGGTATGGCCATTGCCGAGCGGATGCTGGCAGCACGATATAACCGCCCGGGATTCTCCATCGTGGATCACTTTACCTATGCCCTGGTCACCGATGGCGATTTGATGGAAGGCATTGCTTCCGAGGCAGCGTCGCTGGCTGGCCACCTGAAGCTGGGCAAGCTGATCTATCTTTACGATTCCAATGACATCTCCCTGGATGGCCCGACTTCGCTTTGTTACACCGAGGACTATGCTGCCAGATACCGAGCCTACGGCTGGCACGTCGAAGTGGTGGAAGAGGGCAACACGGATTTGGATGGTCTTCGCAAGGCACTGAGAAAGGCTCAATCCGAGACGGACCGGCCCTCTATGATTGTGGTTCGGACGACCATCGGGTTTGGTTCTCCGAACAAGGCGGGAAACTGCAAAAGCCACGGTTCGCCGCTGGGTGAAGAGGAAGTGCGGCTGACCAAGCGGGCATTGGGTTGGCCCGAGGATTCGCAATTTCTGGTCCCCGAGCGCGTGGCAACCCACATGCGTCAGGCGCTGGTGGATGGCAAACGAAGCCAGGAGGCCTGGAATCGCCTGTTTGACCAGTATTCGGCCCAATACCCCGAGTTGGCGGCGGAATGGAAGACGGCCTTGGCGGCGGAACTGCCGGAAGGATGGGACAAGGGCCTTCCTGCGTTCCAGGTTGGCCAGGCCGTGGCCACTCGACAGGCGTCGGGGGACACTCT
>CAYTWV010000485.1:1982-3724 GCA_964442235.1 uncultured Myxococcales bacterium
CCACCCAGACCCGAATCAAGTCGTCGGGCACACAGTCGCAGCAAGATCCCGGCGGTCGTAATATCCATTTTGGCGTTCGTGAACATGCCATGGCCGCCATCGCCAATGGCATCGCCTATCATGGAAGCCTTCGAACGTTTGCCTCCACCTTTTTTGTCTTTTGTGACTACATGCGTCCCTCGATTCGCCTGGCGGCGATGAACCATCTGCCCGTGGTGTACGTGTTGACCCACGACTCCATTGGTGTGGGTGAAGATGGGCCCACCCATCAGCCCATCGAGCAGCTCATGGCCATGCGCCTGATCCCCGGTCTTCACGTGGTCCGGCCTGCCGACGCCATCGAGACGGTCCATGCGTGGAGTTACGCCATGACGCGCAAGAATGGCCCCACGGCTCTGGTTTTGACGCGTCAGAATTTGCCCGTGCTGCAAGGGGCCGCTGCGTCATTGGAGCAGTTTTCCAAGGGCGCTTACGTAGTCCAGGAGGCCAGCGCTGCGCCCAAAGCGGCCTTGATTGCCACCGGCTCGGAGGTCTCGCTTGTGTTGCAGGCGGCCCAACGACTTGAAGCCGAGGGCATCCCCGTTCGAGTCGTCTCGATGCCATGCATCGAGGCGTTTGCGGCCCAAAGTGCCGATTACCGCGAACAGGTGCTGCCCGCTTCGCTCAAGGCCCGCATTTCCGTTGAAGCCGGTTCCACACAAGGCTGGAAAGAGTGGGTCGGAGACGCTGGTTTGGCCCTGGGGCTGGACCACTACGGAGCCTCGGCCCCGGCAGAGACGCTTTTTCAGGAGTTTGGTCTGAGTGTGGAATCCGTGGCTGATGCCGTGAAGCGGGTTATCGCCCGATGTGGGGCTCCAACTCTTTAAGGATGGCCAGCGCCTCGTTCTCGTCGATGGCGTGCCGGAAGTGGAACACACCCGGCAGGAGTTGGGTCTCCATCTTCACATAGTCTTTGATATGCGTCAGTGCCTTGACCATCTCCGCTTGATTGGAGTGGATGGCAGCAAGCGTGCAATCCAGCTCAATCTCCTTCAGGAAACGGGCCATGGGACGGATATCCTGCCCCTGAATAAACGCCGCAATCAGCACACACACACCGACCAACTGCCCGTGCAGATAGTGGCCGTGGGTCAACGACTCTAAGCAATAGGCCAGATAGTGTTCACTGCCCTCTTCGGGACGTGAGTTGCCGACCATCTCGCACAACCGAACCTCTCCGACAAAGAGGTCACTCATCAGCCGCAGCCCCTCGTCCGTGATGTCTCGAATCTCGCTGGAACCAGCCAGCAAGCGGTCCAGCAGCACTTGAGAGTGCGCCGCGATCTCCGCGTCATAAAACTCGTTGACGCGTTCTCCGGCCTCACGCCAGTCCCACAGTGCGGTGAAGATGGAGATCAGGTCCCCGACGCCCGAACGGTTCAACAGAATGGGCGATTGGCGAAGCAGTTCGAAGTCAATAAGCAGATGGTCCGGATAGACCTCGCCCACATAGCGGACTTTGGAGCCCTCTCGAACCCCAATGGCCTTGGTGTAGGCAGCATCCACGGACAGAATCGTGGGGACAATAACCAGCGGCATTCCGGTCTTCCAGGCCACGTATTTGGCGTGGTCGGCAGCCGAGCCACCGCCGATGCCAAAAACGGCCGAGCCGGGCTTGAAGCTGGCCGTAACCTCTTGGACGATCCGATGCTCCATGGTGGCGACCATGTGCACCTGGGTGCTGGCGGGGAACAGGTGCTTCA
>CAYTWV010000486.1:0-3722 GCA_964442235.1 uncultured Myxococcales bacterium
CTTGGCGAAGGCGGGATGGGCCGCGGTCACCCCTATGTGGGCGCGTCGTAAGGGCCGTTGCCGTCGCCGTTGCCGAAATCGGCTGCGCCTCGAACTTACCGGCAGCCCAGGGGAACTTGGCTGCTCCCACCCCCCCTCTTCATGGCGCTTGGATCCCACGACATACTCGCCTATGATTCGCTCCGTGCTACACAGCAGAGTCTGGTCCCAAAGGTGGGGGGCCCTTGGGGCCGAAACGAATCAACCAAGAGGTATTCTGATGACGGAAATGTTTGTTCGAGAGCGTCGGGACGCCGTTGAACTGGTCCGATTGAACAACGAGAAAGAGAACCGAATGTCCGGTCCCTTCGTGGCCGAACTTCGACAGGTTCTGGCCGACCTGGCAGCGGAACCGGAAGTCCGGGCGGTGGTGGTCACGGGAAATGCCAAGTACTTCAGCAATGGGCTCGATTTGGACTGGATGAAGACCCAGGGACGTGCCGAGTTGTTCGCCTTCCTGCTTAACATCTCGGGCCTGTTGAAGGACACCGCCCTGTTCCCCAAGCCGCTCATCGGTGCCATATCCGGACATGCGTTCGGAATGGGTGCCATCTGGGCCTCGGGATTTGACGCCCGCATTGTCAGGGACGACCGTGGTTGGGTCTGTTTCCCCGAAATGGATATCAACATCCCCTTCTCACCGGGCATGATTGCCATCTGTGAACACGGTCTGGGCAAAGTGGCCTTCCGGAACATGGCGTTTTCTGCCGAGAGATATGCCGGCCAGGCAGCAGTCGCCGTGGGTTGGGCATCCGCGGCGGTGCCGGAAGAGCAGTTGCTGGATGCGGCAACCGAAAAGGCAGCGTTCCTGGGTAAGAAGGGGCCCGATGCGTTCCGCATGACCAAGCAGTTCTGGGCCAAGAATGTTGTGGAAATCATCGAGCGAGAGGATCCCGACGCCTACAAGCGAATTCCCCTGAAGCTGTAGCCTGGTTCGATTCCGGGTCTTAGCCCTGTTTACCCCGCCTTCCATGGGCCCGAAGGGCCTTACAAAAAATCAGTGTTGAAATGGTGCGGACAGTGCCCAGATTACCGCCAATTCGAGTCTGCGGGATACGTCGCACTAACTCCTATTCCAACACGTGAGGTTAACCGATGAAAGCAAGACTGAGTATGGCAATGGCGATGGTACTTTCGATGGGGCTGGCTGGTTGCGGCCAAGAGGATACGGCGAAGGATGTGGCTAGCGTTGACGCCACCGAGACGACCAACGAGGCCGATTCGACCTTGGTGGAGGACACGTCGGATGTGTCCCAGGAACTGTTTGAGGCCGATGTGGCTTTGGCGGACTTGGTGCAGCCCGTCGAGACGGTCTTTTCCAAGTACACGGCTGATGGGAAGGTGGTGGAGTTCGTCGATCTGCAAAGGTACCTTGGAAAGTGGTATGAAATCGCTACCTTCGAGATCGTGTTCCAGACCGATTGTACCGGGTCCACGGCAACCTATGGCCTGAACGAGGATGGCACCATCAGCGTGACAAACGAGTGTTTCTTGAAGAGCCTGGACGGCGAATACAAGGTTGATGTGGCCGTGGCCGAGATTGACGACCCGGTCAGCAACGCCAAGCTGCTGGTGCAATTCCCCGGTGCTCCCAAAGCGCCTTACTGGATCATTGAGTTGGATGGTCAGGATGGGGAAGGGGAGTATGAGTGGGCCGTGGTAGGCAGCAGTTTCCCGATCTTCTTGTGGATTCTGAGCCGCACGCCTCAGGTCCCACCCGAGCGCATGGAAGCCATCAAGCAGAGGCTGATTGAACGAGGCTATGACCTGTCCGAGCTGAGCTATACGGTGCAGTCGATGTAAACAGGTCCGCTCTGACCGTCGATCATCGCCTTCGACCGGGCTCAGGCCAGGCCGCTGGGCTGCGTTGCCTGCCCCGCCTTCGATGGCCCCGCCTTCGGCTCTGAGGCTGAGCCTCAGGCTCAGGCTCGAAGAGAGGGGCCCCCTCAGGCCCTTCGAGGGGAGCGAAGTCGAGGGGCTTTCGCCCTGCAGGCCGCCTTGCCAGGATGGGGTGCATTCTAAAAACACGCATCTCCGCTCCGCTGCCCAATTACCTCGGTGCCCGAGCCAGAGCCCAAGTCGATTTGCCCCTCCCAGCGGGTCGTCACAGCTGGCTCTGCCAACTCATCCTCTACCGTCAACGTCAGCTTCACCTGGATGGTTCCGGAGACCTCGGGCAGGTCTACTTTAAAGTCATACTGGCACATGCACCTGCAGCGCCCTTCGTCGCCAAGCGCATCGTTAACGGCAATCTCGTAGGCACCGGCCGTGCCCGCCGTGGTTACGACGATCGAGTGCTCGCCGCAGCAGTTAAGGCGCGAATTGTGGTGCAAGAATGTGATGGTTGAAGTCGAAGAATCATAGGTCCAGAGCAGTTCTTCACTGCAATCCTGGTCTACGGCGCCGTCGGCCTTTGCATCTTCCGAAAGGGCGTTGCGTTGGCTCTCTGTCTCAGACGTGAATCCGCCACAACCGCTGAGCGCCGCATTCTTGCCCAGGTTCAAGACCGTGTCCGCCGTGGATTCGGTGGAATCCATGGCCTCTTGTTGTGTGGGGGTACAAGAGCCAATCAAACCAGCAATCCCGCAAAGGATGCAAAGATGAGAAAGAATTCGTGATGCACTTGATGTTTGAAGGTACATGGATGTCTCCTGTTCTTTCGTAGCAGTGTCCGTAGCAACTGTCTGGTCGGCATTTGGACCAGCGGTGCCCGGAGCTACTGAGTGATTTCGTGGTACCAGACCGTGACCGGGGCGGAACCGTTGCTGGTGGCGATGGCGGCATCCACCGCAGCAGCACCGTAGCGGATGCCCTTGCCGATGGTTGCGCTCCAGGCGTAGGGGTAGCCCCCCATGAAGCTTTCAGCCCAACGACCGGCGGGATCGTTCACCACATACTCATAATTGACGCTGTCGAAGGCCAGCAACACCAGGACGTGGCCGCTGGCCGTGAAATAGCCGTGCACGATGACCGGTTTGCCCTGGGCCAGCAGGTTGCGAACTTGTTGCACGGTGCCGTTGGTGTGCGCTACCAGACGTTCCGGGATGCCCATATTGGCGGCATAGGAGTTGAAGACCGAAGCTAAACCAGAAGGCGATTGGGCCGTGGTTTTGCCGTACGTCCCATAGATGGTGTCAGGGTTGCCAGACCAACCGTACCACTTGAGCAGCATGGCGGTGCTGGTGTTGGCACAGGTGCAGCAGGGCTCGTTCGTGTTGTTGTACTGGTAGAAATAAGGGACAGCCAGGCCATCGGACAGAATGGTAAGTGTCCGGCTCTTGGTGGCGACCAGGCCGTTGCCTCCGTCAAAGCCTTTCACGGTGACCACTCGCTGTCCGGTCTGTTCGAAGGTATAGGTCAGTTCGAATTTCTGGGCGATGTTGGTCTTGGTGCCAATCAGCCACAGGTCATCCACCCAATACTCCACCTTGGTAATGTTGGGGCTGGCCTGCAGGGTGAAGGTGACCGGGTTCTTCGTCTCCGAGCCGACGGGAGAGAGGAATTCGATGCTGTCCGCGTCATAAATGAACGTCTCGAGGGTTGCGGTGGCCACCTTGGCCCCGGTGCTATCGAATCCCCGGGCTTCGAGAATACGGTAGCCAAGGCTCAAGAAGGAGTAAGAGACCGGGAAGTGCATCGAGGAGTTGGTGCTTTGTCCCAGGAATTGGCCGGAGGAGTAATAC
>CAYTWV010000487.1:0-3721 GCA_964442235.1 uncultured Myxococcales bacterium
CCGCCATCCGCACACTTCTGGGGGTCGTCGCCCAACGAGTCGCTGGCGCATCCCGCTTCGTTACCCTCTCCTTCACCTGGGACGCTGCTACCAAGGAGGTCACACAAGAACTCGCCGTCCGATAGTCCTGTGCCATCTCGACCACTCCTGCACTTCCAGCAGCCCCCTTGGGGAAAGGGGAGATTGCACGCAACACGGCTTCCGCTGGCTCAGCCCATCCTCATACGTCCACGCCCCGGGCCTCCCTGCCATGGAATTGGTCAGAAAGCCCGCCCCAACCGATCCTGGCTCCTCCTCCCTCACCCTCATCCTTGACTAAGCCCCGCCAATATAAGAAGAATTAGTGGTTTCGAGGCACTTCAGCCGAGATCCTGCGGGAAACCGGAAGGGTCCACGAGGTCACTGAATGCGTTTTGGCATGGCGGTTGGATTGTTGGTGCTGGTTCCGGGTCTGGCTCTGGCGGGTGGATTCCACAACGAAGACGTGGGGGTCCGGCGAATGGGCATGTTGGCCACCGTGGCCAGGGGGGACGATGCCACTGCCGTCTTCCACAACCCGGCGACCCTGATGCTGACTCACGGGACATCCATCTATCACAGTCAGTCGGTGTTCATGGTCGACCTGGCATTCAAGATGTATGACTCGCAAGGAGTGCTTCGGCCTGACCACGAGTTGCGCCCCGACTGGAGTGTGGGTTGGGTTCCGTTCCTGGGTGGTGTGACGGACCTGGGAACTCAGGACTTCCGGCTTGCGTTTGCGGTGTACGCCCCCAATGCGTACGGTGCCTTGATGCCCGACGACGAGGCCACCCGGTACCACGCAACCAAGGTTCTGTTTCTTAGCAGCCGTGCCACGGCCTCGCTGGCCTACAAGATTTCCGAGGCGCTGTCCGTGGCCGTGAATCTCAATCTGGTCCACATGTTGCTTTCCGCCAATCGAATCATGAACCTGGCCGTGCTTAGCGACCCCGACGCACGATTCCTGCCTCAGGACCAAACGGCCGCCTCCGATGCCGAGTTGTCCATTGGGGGGCAAGCCTGGACCTGGTCCTGGGACATTGGTGTGCTGATCACGCCTATTGAGACATTAAGAATTGGTGCGACGTTTTTTGCCGGTGCCCAGGCCACCATCGAGGGAAACGTGGACCTGACTTCGGCCTCGGGCATCAAGGAAAGCACCACCCAGAGCACCCCCATGGTGATTCCATTTACTATGAAGGTGGGGATCAACTGGGAGTTTGCACCCGATTTTGAGATTGGCGCCGACTATCGCTACTACCACTATCAGATCTTTCAGGAGCAGCACACCCAATTGGGGGCCCCGCTGATGGGCATCAGCGAATTCAGGGACCCCAAGAACTATTCCAACGCGGGGAACTGGTGTGTGGGGCTGATGTATCACCTGAACCCAAGCTTGGACTTGATGATGGGTTACCAGGAGGACTACACCCCCATTCCCGAAAAGACATTCACTTTGGAGAATCCAAGCCGAGACCAGCTTGGGTTCAGCCTTGGGGCTCGGTGGCGCATCAACCCCCACCATCGCATCGGCATGTCGGTGGTACGCAACTGGTTCGACCTTGTGGACGTCCAGACCAGCCTCTCGACCCCTCCAAACAACATAAAAGGCCACGGATCCAATTTTGAAGTGGGCCTGGAATATGAATGGCACCTGTAATATGTAAACAGGTCCGCTTTGACCGTCGATCATCCCGTTGGGCTGCGTTGGCCTTTGGTCGGAGTGCTCAGCGTGCCAAGCACGCCTCCGCCCGGCCCGAGCGAAGTCGAGGGGCTTCCGCCCAGCAGCCCGCCTTGCCCAGCGGGCGCTCGCCGGCCCCATCGAACCTGTTTGGCAATCATTCGGCACCGGGTGCCACGGTGGATTTGCGTTTCCTGGTGCGTCTGTGCCACGACCCCTCGACGGCGCTCGGGCCGGGCCGTCAGGGAGTGGGCGTCCGATTGATGCCATGAGGCTAGGCAAAGCCCCCCCAGGGGCAACTTGCGAGGATAAAGCATGGACCAGGGTGTGGTTCGAGTTGGATTCGTTGGATGTGGCCGTATCGCAGACGTGCACTGGCTGGGGTATCGCAACAACCCCCGGGCCAAACTGGTGGCCCTTTGTGATACCAGTGAGGCGACCTTGGCCCGCCGCGGGAAAGAGTGGGGCGTGACGAAGTTGTACCAGGACTTCGCACAATTGTTGGCTGACCCCGAGGTCGACGCTATAGAGATTCTGACCCCCCAGAAATTGCACGAGAGCATGACCCTGCAGGCCCTTGCTGCCGGAAAACACGTGGCCCTGCAAAAACCAATGACCACCGACCTGGCCAGCGCGGACCGGATGCTGAAGGCAGCGGCAGAAAGTGGTCTGGTGTTCAAAGTGACCGAGAACTATGTCTTCTATCCGCCCCTGGTGCTGGCTCGCAAATTGATTAAAGAAGGGGCCATTGGTGACCCGATAAGCATGCACATTCAATATGTGAGCGGCACCGAGGGCGGCTGGGAAGTTCCGGCCGAGGCTTGGACCTGGCGGGTGCAAGAGGCCCGAGAAGGGCGTGGATTTGCAACCTTCGACCATGGTCATCACCTGTGGTCCACGGGCTGGTTCTTGTTGGGCGACCCCGAGCGCGTTTTTGGTTGGATCGAGTCGTCGGATGGCTTGGTGGATTGCCCGGCGCAGTTCCAGTGGAAGGTGGCCGGAGCAAAACGGTTCGGTTCGTGCGGGTTCGCCCATGGCGACGGACTGCGTGTCCCATCCAAGTACTATTCCAACGATGAATGGGTGGAAGTCCACGGTTCCAAAGGGATCCTGGCCGTGGCGCGGGCCACTGGTGACGTCCACACGGGCCCTGCCGTGGTGCTGTTTGATGGCACCGAGTGGAAGGCGTTCGACGTGGATTCGGATTGGGGTTCGGGGTTCGTGGGGGCCACCAACGACTTCATTTCGGCCATCCTGGACAAGACACCGCCCATGCTGACCGGTCAAGAGGCCCGTGGAATTCTGCGTTTCTCCCTGGCGTTGCAGAGGTCGGCCAGGTTGCGCCGAGAAGTCTTTGTTGACGAGATGGACCGAAACTGGCCGGCGTTGTACGCATGGAGGCGACGTCGACGAGAGCGGAAAGAGGCCTCCGGAGAGGCGGGGTGGCTGGGCAGACTTTTCCAGGGAAACACACGTTCCCTGGCTCCCAGGGCGTTGGAACTGACCCGAACTCTGGTGGCAAGCTACAAGGCTCCCCAACCGCCTTTGCCCGACACCAGCATCGGCTTGATTCTTCGAGGGGACGGAATGGCAGAGCAGCAACTGGGCCTTGTGGTGAACGATAACAAAGCCACGCTGCTTGAAGGCACCCTACCCCAGGATCCTCGGCTTGTGGTCACCATGGCACCGGGTACCTGGGCCGCCATTCTGCTTAAGAAGAAGCGGATTGAGATGGCGGTCTTGCAGGGAAAGATCCAGTTTACCGGCAAGGTTGACGAAGCGCTGAAGTTGAAGGCCGGATTCGATTTTTAGGGACTGCGGGGGAAGTGATGACAGACCAGGAAGTCAAGCTGAGGGCAAAACGAGCTGAGGCAGTGGCCAAGTACGGCAGCGTGTGGGCAGCGGTGGAGGCTGGCCAGATACCGGAACGGGTGGACTTGTCGCTAGCCGAGGTCCTCATTTTGGGCTTGCTGAACCAGGACGTGCGCAGTTTTGTGGGAATCTTCGGGCACGGTTCCACAC
>CAYTWV010000488.1:0-1552 GCA_964442235.1 uncultured Myxococcales bacterium
GTTCGCATCGGTCATCCTCTGGATTATCTCTCAACGCCTTCTGGAGAGGAAGGACGGCAAGGGCCGTGTGCCCGGTGTGGAGATTGTCCGTGGGATTCCTATGGTTCGGGAACTGATCGCCAAAAGGGCCAGTTCCCAGGAATTGATGGAAGTGGTCGCCCGAGGCTTTAAGACTTATGGCATGCAGACCTTTGACCAGTGCCTGATGGGCTTGCACCTGCGTGGCAACATCTCGCTGGAACAGGCGCTGCAGCAGTGCTCCAACCCGTCTGACTTCAAGCTGCGTCTCTCCGGGGTGACCGGGGAAGACCAGGTGAATTACGAAGACTTTGCATCGAAGAAGGGATAATAGAGAAACATGCGTTCTGGAAATGAACTTCGTGAATTGTTTTTGAAGTATTTCGAGGAGCAGAACCACAAACGAGTCAAGAGCCACTCGCTCATCCCGCCAGCGGATCCCACCCTGCTGTTCGTGAACGCAGGCATGGTCCAGTTCAAGGATGTTTTTGTGGGCTTGAAGAAGTTGGATTATTCCCGTGCAACCACCAGCCAGAAGTGCCTGCGGGTCAGCGGAAGACACAACGACCTGGAGAACGTGGGCCGTACGGCCCGGCACCACACGTTCTTTGAGATGCTGGGCAACTTCTCCTTCGGGGATTACTTCAAGAAGGACGCCATCCGATTCGCCTATGAGTTCTTGACGGATCGTGTGGGTCTGGACAAGTCGAAGTTGTATTACACCTATTTTGGTGGGGATGCTGCCGATGGCATTCCGGCCGACGAAGAAGCTGCGGGCTACTGGCGTGAGATTGCTGCCGTGGACCGCACACGGATTCTGCCTTTCGGAAAAAAGGACAACTTCTGGTCCATGGGCGAGACGGGACCGTGTGGTCCCTGCTCGGAGATCCTGATTGACCGGGGGCCAGGGCCTTGGGCCTGCGGTCAACCCGATTGTGCACCGGGCTGCGACTGCGACCGTTTTGTGGAAATCTGGAATCTGGTCTTTATGCAGTACGAACGAAAGAGCCCTGGCGCAGCGCTGGTGGCACTTCCGGCGCCCTCCATCGATACGGGCATGGGCCTGGAGCGCTTGACCTGCATCGTGCAGGGCAAACCGACCAATTACGATACGGACCTGTTCATGCCGCTCATCGAGAAGACTCGTGAGCTGTACCGGGAACAGCAGGGGAAGCCCGTGATCTACGGGGCCGATCCGGAGACCGACGTGGCGTTGCGCGTGATTGCGGATCATTCCCGTTCGGTGGCCATGCTGGTCGCCGACGGCGTCTACCCGGACAACGAGGGGCGAGGGTACATCGTTCGGCTGCTTATGCGGCGAGCGGTTCGATTCGGCCGCAAGATGGGCTTTGACCGGCCCTTCTTCGACAAAGTCTGTGATGCCGTGGTGGATTTGCTCAAGGGCAGTTATCCCGAACTGGAAACAAAACGTGCGGTGATTCAGCGGGTGGTCGGTGTGGAAGAAGCCAGTTTCTCGCAAACCTTCGAAGAGGGAAAACGGGCGCTGGAAGAGGAGATGGCGAAGTTGTCCAAG
>CAYTWV010000488.1:1562-3697 GCA_964442235.1 uncultured Myxococcales bacterium
TCCAAGGCGGGGCAGACCACCATCGGCGGCGACTTCCTGTTCCTGCTGCACGACGAGCGCGGGTTCCAACCGGACCTGGTCGAGGTCATCGCTCGGGAATCGGGCTTTGGTATCGACAGGGCGGGATACGAACTGAAGATGGAAGAGAAGCGTCTGGCATCGGGTAAGGCCGGCGGAACCGGCGCCGACTATGCGTTGGCGCAGGTATACCGCAAGTTGCTGGACCAGTATGGCGCAACCAAGTTTGTGGGTTACGAGGAGTCCAAAGCGGTGACCAAACTGGTTGCCCTGATCTCCAACGGCCAGGTTGTGAACTCGCTCAGCGCCGGGCAGAAGGGTGTGGCTCTGCTTGCTCGTTCACCGTTTTATGCCGAGTCGGGTGGGCAGGTCGGAGATACGGGGACTCTGAAGGCGCCCGAGGGCGAGGCCCAAGTGGTGGACACTCGTAAAGAGGCGGGAGCGCTGTGGGCCCACAATATCGAAGTCGTTTCGGGTGTATTGCACCCTGATATCTCGGTGGAAGTGGTCGTGGATACGGCGCGGCGGTCGGCCATTCAGGCCCACCATTCGGCTACACATCTGCTGCACTGGGCACTGGAAAAGACGCTTGAGCCGCATGTGAAACAAGAGGGTTCGGTGGTTCGCCACGACCTTCTGCGATTTGACTTCCGGCATTTCAGCCCCCTGACGCCCGAAGAAATCGAGACTCTGGAAGGCGTGATTGCATCCAAGGTGTTGGAAAACTCGCCTATCGAGACCCGCAGCATGGGCATCGAAGAGGCCGTGGCCACAGGCGCCAAGGCGTTTTTTGACGAAAAGTACGGAAGCCAGGTTCGAGTGGTGACCATGGGCCATGGGCAGAGCAGCGAGCTTTGTGGCGGCATTCATGCACATCGCACTGGCGATATCGGTCCCCTGAAGATTGTGAAGCAGGAAGCCATCAGCTCGGGTGTACGACGGGTCTATGCCGTTTGCCACGAGGCCTATCTGGCGTGGGCCAGGGAGCGTGACCGCCAGAATGCCGCCCTTGCGGCCATGCTTCGATGCACTTCCGAAGAGATTCCCTCACGAGTTCAGAAGTTGGCCGTTCGCATCACCGATCTGGAAAAAGAGATTAAGGAGATGCAGAAGAAATCGCTGCAGGGTGCCGCTTCAGGTGGCTCTGGAAGTCAGGTAGAGACTGTCGCCGGTCTGGGATTCGGGTATGCCCTGCTGCCCGATGCCGGCGTGGACGCAGTCCGAGAGACGGCCGACATGCTTCGTGACAAGGTGGAAAAAGGGGTGGTTATGGTAGGCGGCGTGCAGGACGGCAAAGTCCTGACCGTGATTGCCAAGACCAAGGATGCACCCGAGGCTTTTCATTGCGGGAAGGCCGTGGCACTATTAGCCCCGGTGCTGGGTTCCAGAGGCGGTGGCAAACCGGACTTCGCCCAGGCTGGTGGGGGGGACCCCGCTGCTTGGGATGCTGCCGTGAAATTGTTGAAAGAACATATTGAATCGATTGTGAAATAATCGGAGGAACCATGGACGAGCAGGTTATGATTGATCTCTTGGAAGCCAACAAGAAACTGCCTGCCCAGGAGGATGTCCTCCAGCGGTTTCGTGACGATTTTGTGGACCGCGTGCAGACTGCGCTGACCAATCCCAGCCAGTCCGTTGCCCAGGTCAAAGAGACCCGCAAGCCTGCTGCCGTGGCCGAAACGGTCATGCTGCGTCAGGTCTCCGTGGACACGCCTGCTTCCGATTCCTGGTCCTTTGCCGAAGACACCAACGCCGCAGGCATCGAGTCCCCGGAAGAAGCTCCGGAGCAAGCAGCGGCTAACGACTTCGAGCCAGCGCAAGCAGATGAGCCGGTGGACGCGGGCCTGGAGTTCCAGGATGCTGCCGCACCCGTGCAGGATGACCTGCCCGAAGAGACTCCGGAAGAGACTCCGGAAGCCGCCGACTCGCCCTCTGCTGAGTTGTCCGGCGAGGCCTCTCCGGACCTTGAGTCCGCCGATTTTGCGAAGCTGCAAGAGCAGCAAGCTGCCGTGGCCATGGCGACCGAAGCACTGCTGGTGCAGGGCGCTCCCGAAGAGGCTCCCGATGGCGAGTTGGCCCCTGTCGCTCTTGAGGACGACATGATGGCCGTGCCC
>CAYTWV010000489.1:0-3688 GCA_964442235.1 uncultured Myxococcales bacterium
CAATACCTGACGCTGCCCAACTGGCGCTTAATGGCCCGTTGATATCGAAATGCGGGATATCCAAAGATGACCACCAGGCCAGCAGAGGCGGAGTCGTCAATCTGGTACTTATGCTTCAGTCGGCGGCTCTGCTTCACCACAATTCCTGGTATCCCAAGCATGGTGGAGCCCAGCCCAAGGCTCTGCCCGGCTACCATGGCGTAGGTCGCCGCCACGATGGGGTCGGCGGGGTCGGCCCAGACCGAAGGGTAGAAGTAGAGGGCCAGTGGGGCATCGTACATCATGGAGTCTCGCCCCTGGGCGTCCATGTCCTCGAATGCTTGCATGGCCGTCTTCACGAAGCCGGTCATGACCTCGCTCATCACCCGCCCCAAAAACGGGCGCATCAGCACGGCCCCGACGCCTCCGGTCATCCACTTCCACCCCTTCATTTCCCTCCAGACGTCGTTGCGGAACTCTTGAACCTGCTTGCGGCCCGCAAATACCAGTACTCCTACGTCCGACGGAGGCAAACCCATGGGGGCGGTCGTTGCTGCCTCCAGCAGCTTCTCGATCTTTTCGGGTTCAATCTCGCGAGAGGCAAAATCCCGAACCGAACGGCGTGACCTCATGAGGTTCAGCAAACTCTCGTAGCTGGCCCGGCTATCCTCTGGCGGCATGGGCAACGCACTTTCAGGAGACATGTCTCGGCCGCGGACGGTGATCGCCGATTTGGGGCAGACGGCCACGCAGGCGCCGCAGCCGATGCAGCCGAAATATCGGCTTTGGTCAACCTTCACTTGGCCCTCGACCATGACCAGAGGAGCTCCTTTGCAGACCTTCACGCAGGTACCGCACCCCACACACAAGTCATGGTCAATCTGAACTTCGGCACTGTCGGTGTATCGAGCTGTCTTGAGCGCCATCTACGACCTCCCCAAAGGATGGTGAACCCAGGGTTCATCTATAGTGAACTTCTGGTTCATGTGCAAGGAAAATCTGCTGCCGGGACCTTTGACGCGGGCCGGATTTCGCACGAAACTCTGTATTGCGAGCACCCGGGCTTTGCGCTAGCGTTGCCACCATGCGTCATCGAATTGGGAGGTTGCCATGTCATCGCCGTCGCACGTTGAGTCCTTGCAGACAAGGGCGTCCACGGCCTGGAAACTGGCCTGGATGCCAGCCTGGGTGCTTGTGTTGGCTTCATTGGCAAGCGGCGGATGTGGATCCGACAGCGGCAGCGGGGACAAGGACGGGGCAGAGAGAGATGGGGCTGCAATGGCCGATCGGATGGAACCCGACGGTCGGGGCGATGCTGAGACGGACGGTGAGGGCCCAGGGACCTGCAAGGGCGGCCTCTGGCAGTGTATCGACGACCGCACCGTTCAGGAGTGCCAGGGCGGCGCCTGGGTCACCGTGAGTGTGTGCGACCAGAACCATTTTTGCGCCCAGGGCACATGCGTGGAACTCAAGGACTGCACGCCTGGCGTGATCCAGGGCTGCTTCTCTTACTTCCAGCAGGCCATCTGCAATCCCGAAGGCAGGGGCTTTGTGCCCATGGATTGCCCCACTACGGAAATCTGCGTCGACGGCATGTGCCAGGAATACGAGTGCATGCCCGGCGCTGCCCAATGCCTCGACTCGGCTACCCGCCAGATTTGTGATGAAAGCGGCCACTGGGGCCCGGGAGAGGCGTGCCAGACCGGTGCCTGCCTCGGCGGCAAATGTATATCCGCATGTATGACGGATCCCAAGTGGGCCAACTCCTCCGTGGGCTGCGAATACTGGACCGTCGACCTCGACCAGGGTGACATGGCCACCCTCATGTCCGGAGGCATCCCGCCTGCGGAGGCGCCCCACTCGGTTGTGCTCTCCAACCCCGGCACAGAAGAGGCCCTCGTAACCTTCACCACCCTCATGCAAGACATCGCTGTGCCCTGGAGCACCGAGACCATTGGCCCCGGCCAAACTCGAGAATTCGAAATGCCCCGCATGGACCTCGACGGAGCCGGCATCTTCGACCGCTCCATCCGCATCAGCAGCACCCGCCCTTTGGTGGCCGTTCAGTTCAACCCGAAAGACATGGCCAGCACTTACTCCAACGACTCGTCGCTCCTGATTCCGGCGGAGATGCTGGGCAAAGAGTACCTGGTCCTGAACTGGCAGTCGCAGATGAAGACCATGGGTCCCTATCCTCCTACCCACGGCTACTTCACCATCGTGGCCACGGAACCGGGTGAAACATCGGTTACCGTCACCCTGGCCTCACCCAGCTTCGGGATCATTCCCAACTCACCCGAGCTATCTGCAGGCACACCCCATGAGTTCAAGTTGCAGCAGTTCCAGGTTCTGCAGTTGGAAGGCGAGTCTAAGACCATCAACTTCGAGAACGACCTGAGCGGCTCCCACGTCGTGGCGGACAAGCGCATTGCGGTGTTCAGCGGCCACGAAGGCCCCCTGATTTGCCCGGAAGAATCTCACATCCTCTGCCCCGTGATCATCGACCCGCCCCCCGACGCGTCCGAGTGTTCCTGCTGCCTTGAACATCTCGAAGAACAACTCATTCCGCTAAGCGCCTGGTCCTCTGAGTATCTGGTTGTCAAGGCGGCCCCCCGGGGGGATGTAGACTTCGATACCTATCGGGTTCAAGCGGGCGCCGATGGGATCTCCCTCACTACGGATCCTGCAGTGGATGGCGCCAACGGAAAGACCCTGGCCAAGAAAGGCGACTGGCTTGAGTTCGCTTCGGACCAGAGCTTCCGCATCAGCGCCACAGGCCCCATCCAAGTGGCCCAGTACATTGCGTCCATGGAGTGCGTCTCGGATATGACGGGCGACCCGGCCATGATCATGATGATTGGCACAGGCCAATTCCGAACTACCTACCCCTTCCTCGTCCCCCAGAATTACGACGAAGACTGGCTCGCCATGGTGCGCCCCACCGGCACCACCACCACCCTGGACGGCACGCCCTTGGACGCCAACTGGGCAGCGGTGGGCACCACCGGCTTCGAGGTGGCCTATGTCAGGGTCAGCTCCGGCCCCCACCTCGTCGAAAGCACCGCCCCCTTTGGTGCCTACCAGTATGGCTACTTCGAAGCTACTTCCTACGGCAACCCGGCGGGAATGGGGCTATAGCGACTGGCCCGATATCCAGATTCGCCCCCCAGTCGTTTACCCCGCCTTCGACGGCCCCGAGAGGGCCGCTCAGGCCTGTCGAGGGGAGCCGGCCGAAGGCCGAGTCCAGAGGTAGGACCGAGATACGAAGTCACCGCTGACCGCGTCGTTCAAGGGTGGCTTGCTCACGATGAACAACAGTCAGGCCTTTGCTCTCACGGACATGCTGCTTGTGGCCGGGGCCATCCTGGTCGAACCCGACGGCGTGGGAAGCGTCCAGTGCCCTGCCCTGGCTCAGACGCCGACGTTCACCATAAGCGCGATTGAGGCAGCCGTTGCCCTAGAGGGTTCCTCTCTAGTGAACTTCGGGTTCATGTTCATGGGAAATTCGGTTCTCTGGACAGGAATGCGGTTCGACGACGCACCCCCTTGTCGGTACTATTTCGAATCCATTGGCAGGAACTCAGGGCCGGGATGTTAACCGATCTCCAATCCTGAAACGCGCCGTGAAGTTCGGTCGCTGCAACTTCAGACTCTGGCAGCCGCACGGGTTTTGTGCGACCATGACACACGCTTTGGGGGACAAATAAGA
>CAYTWV010000490.1:0-3675 GCA_964442235.1 uncultured Myxococcales bacterium
GCCGTCCCCCCCAACGCTGCAATGAGGCCCAGGAGTATGGCCAACGCCCACTGCAGGCCCATGGTCTCCAGCCCCAACGCATCTAGGACGCTGTGTGTGGCTTGAACCAATAGGTCCCAGAACTGCTCGCCGAACAGCAGCACCTTGGTCGCGATTCCCTGGGTGAAGGTCCAAAACATCGCCAGCATTCCGCCCGCCAGAATCGAGGGACGCCGGCCAGGAACCGTGGAACTGGCCAGTTCGAAGAGCAGGGCCTCGAACGTGATGCCCACAAGCGGGCCCCATACCACCGTGGAGGGAGCCACCGAGCGAATGGCTGCAGCAATCAACCCGGTTGCCAGGGTGACGCCCCTTACCGGGCACAGGTGGCGTTGGGCCGCCAGCAAAACAACGGATACGAAGGTCAGGATGGTTCCGGAAAACGGCATCCGAATGGCATGCAGAAAAACGCCGATCACGCTTTCCATTGCGCCCCACAAGGCACCAAACGTCGCGGCGTATACCCAAAGCCTTTCGGTTCGAACCGACATCCACACTCCTGGGGGTTGAGAAGGGGGTCGCCTTGCCCCGGATACTCTTTCCCAACTTCGGGCGGTTGTAAAGAGGGCCGCTGTTTGTTATCCTTCGCAGCGTCTTTCGGGCGTGAGGAGTATCTCATGAAGTTAAGCTTGGTTGGGTTGGCTGTGCTGCTGACCCTGGTCACTGCCGGCTGCCAGTTCGAGTCCGATTTTTCGGGCTTGAAATTTGTGCCGGACACGCTGACGACGAACGACGCCAAAGACCTCACCCAGATTGATCAGGTGGGGCCGGACTCCAACGTGCCTGACACGTCAGCGGACACCAACACCGGTTCCGACGTAGTGACCAGCCAGCCCACCTGCATGGAGTTCCTGAACTGCTTGCTGTTTAAAGAGCGCTGCCAGGATGTTTCGGACCAGAGTTGCCCCAACGTTTGTGCAGATTCCGATGCCTGGAAAGACTATCCACTGTTTGATCAGGTGTACGTGGCCATGGGGAACTGCCAGATTGGAGGAACCAGCGACGCAGTTTTCCTGCCTTGCCTTTATTCGGACAATGCGGCGGTCATGACCGCCTGCCTGGGAGAGACTCCCGTAGGGCTGGCCTGTTCCGACGCCGTGATATGCATGTTAAACAGTGAACCGGCATGCAATGAGGATATGCAGCCCAAACCCTACTTTGGGTGTTTGGGGCGTTGCGCTTCGGGCATATCGGCCGTGGGACAAAAGGGCCTGTCGCAGTTGCTTGAGACCTGCCTGGCTTTGGTTCCCGCCCCGGACGTGACGATCTCGACCCAAATGACCGGGGCATGCTCGGAAGCTCTTCAGGAGTGTTTCGGCGGCAGCGGCAGCCGGACGTGCCACGGGCTGGTCAGTTGCATTTCGGAGGGATGCCTGGAGTGTTCATTTGGGTCGACGGGGACCGTTTGTGACGCTGCCACGTGCTTGGTTAAGTGCCTGGCCGGGGCCTCTTCGGAAAAGGCCGTCGAGCTGGCGCTTGGTTCTGTGGCCGCAGGCTTCTCGAGCACCGTGAATGTCTTTACCAGTTTTGTGGTGTTCACCCAGTGCCTGGAGCCCGGGGCTGGGACCCAACCTTGCGGCAAGGTCTATGATGACATCAAGACCGTCGTGAAGTCTGGGGACCCGCATCTTGCAGCGCAGTTCGACAAGGTTCTGGACTTGATCGCCCAGGTGCAACCAGCGGATCTTGGCAGGCTGAGGAGTGCGTTGGGATGCCTGGAAGAGAAACTTTCGGAGTCCGCCTTTGTGCTGGATGCTTTGGATTGGCCCACCTGCCGTCTCAAGTGTAACTAACCTAGAGGAGTCAGCCCCATGGTCCGAGTGCTTTCGATGTTCGTGGTGGTATCTGGTTTGTTGTGGGCGGCACCCTGCCTTGCTCAGGAAGATGATGACGGCATCGCGGTACAGGATACGGGACCCTTGGCGTTCCCCGTGCGCGACCCTGATTCCGATTCGCCGCTTCATGTGGTCTGGCAACTTCTGAAGATGGCTATTGAGGGTGGCGACGAGGCCAAGGCCTTCCAGGATTACTTGAAGTGGATTCCCAAGGACCGCACCGAAACCAAAGACAAAGTGGCGGACCTCAAAGTAAAAGAGTTCAAGAACTTGCTGACAAACGCCTCGGGGTACATGTCCCAGGACCAGTTCGGCTTGAAGGTCATGGTCATCTCCATGAACCCCAAACCCGACAAAATAGACAAGTCCACCAAGAAGGTTTACGTGGCCCTGAAGAATACCATTGAGCCCGACGACCGAAGTGGGCTGTTCATCCTTGAGAAAGGCCCCAAGGGATGGGTCGTACGCTCGCTGAATTTGTAGGGATTTGCAAAGCGGGCTCTCGCCCAGAACTATTGACCGGATATCTCGACCTTCCCATCCAGACCGGCAGAAGCGGCCCATTTCAGCTCGTTCCCTTCCTTCCAGATGAGTAGCGCCTTGGCATCGGGCAGACTGTTGACGACCTGCATGCCCTTGTCTTTGCCCAGGACCATCACTGCCGTAGCCAGAGCGTCTGCGTAGGCCCCTTCAGACGCCACGATGGTGGCCGAGAGCAGTTCCCCTATGGGTTGCCCCGTTCGAGGGTCCAGGATGTGACAGAAGCGCTTTCCGGCCACATCGTAAAATCGCTCGTAACACCCCGACGTCACCACCGCACCGTTGTCGACGGTCAGCACGGCGAATCGCTCGGTGGGACGTTCCGGATGGCGAACACCAATGCGGAAGGGTTCTTCCCCGATAGCGTTGAACAGAGCCAGATTGCCCCCCGCATCGATGATGCCTCGCTTGACACCATGCCCCTTCAGGATTTCGGCAGCTCGGTCCGCAATGTAACCCTTGGCCACTCCGCCCAAATCCACCCGCATGTTCTTGCGCTGCAAGGTGACCTTGGACTCGTTGGCGTTGACCGAGATAAACCGAAAACCCACCAGTGCTTTCTGGGACTCAAGTTCTTCGTCATTGGGGACACGCCCCTGCTCCGAAGCCAGCCGCCACAAGTCCACAAGCGGACCAATCGTTGCGTCAAAAGCCCCTTCCGTGGAGTTCGAGACCATCAACGAGACCTGCATCACCCGAAGCAGTTCTTTGCTGACCTTGGCCTGGCCTTCCCGGTTCAACTTGGCCAATTCGCTGTCGTCCCGATGGTACGAGAAGATGTTCTCCAGTCGTTCGGTATCTGCCTGGATTTCGGCAAACGCCTTGTCAAAGGTAGCCGAAGAGATGTCATACGCCTGTACCGTGAACGGAATCCCACCCATGGGCATGAAGGTGGCTTTGGCCATCTCCTGCTTGGAACAGCCCGAAGCCAACAGCAGACAGCATAACGCTGCGCCAACATAAAACGAACGCACCATCTTGTCTCCCCTGAGGAAATACGGTGGAAGGACTAGCCGCCCAGACCGGAGAATCCCATAAACGCCAAGGCAAGGATGCCGGCAGTGATCAAGCCGATGGGGGCGCCTTGGAGGATTTTCGGGATATGCCGCACTTCAAGACGTTCCCGCACACCGGCGAAAATGATCAGCGCCATGCCAAACCCGATGGCCGAACCCACCGTGAAAACGAGGGCCTGCACGTAACTCAGGTTTTCTTTGATGCGGAGGAGCGCCTTGCCCAACACGGCACAGCTGGTCGTAAT
>CAYTWV010000491.1:0-3670 GCA_964442235.1 uncultured Myxococcales bacterium
GTCACCAGCGACGTAGAAGTCGACTTCCACAAGGTCGTTCAGGTGACCGCTCTCATCGAACGAAGCCAAAGAGAAGCACAAATCGGATTCACGACTGTCTACCGAACATGGCGAGATGTTGCCACCCGTCAAGGCAGATTCAAGAACCTGGCACCCGACACCTGTTTGTGGATTCTCGAAGATCCCTCGAGGGAGTTCGTTGTGAAAGCCCTTCCCGAGACTTCAGGACACGTGCATCTCACCTTCATTCCAAAGAAGCCTTAGCATCCTGATATCTGGTCACAACCGGCAAATGCGAGGCGAGCAGAGAATCAATTTGCTCCTGGCAGCCAGCCAAACCTTCGAGAGCGGCCCGTCCCATGGCCTTGAGCGCAGGTGCGTCGGGGTATCGGAGAGTTCGCAAGTCCGTTGCATTGACCTGTGTGTGACCGTTGAATTGTCGGAAATAGCAGTCGACGGGAGTGCTGTTCAAAAAGACCATTAGACCGAAAGCCATTTCCCTTTCAAGACCAGTTCCTCTGGCATGGTAGTAGTTGACATGATTCTCGAATCCAACACGTTCGTAGTCCAATTGGCTGGGATCATAAACGGCTGCTACGACCCGCCGCCGCTCCTCCTTCGACGAGAAGCGTTTGGTGAGGACGTAATGACCTCGGGGGACCATAAGAGATTGGGAATCGGGGACGTCCGCAATGGCGTTGTGCTTCCTCGACGGCACCTGCGGCCACAGTACCTCCCCGGAGGAGAAATGGCATGGGTAGATTAATGGCACAGCCCCTGCTTCTGGATCCTTGCGCAGGAACTCCCGAGCCCGGAACTCCACAACCCGACCCGTGGATACATCAATGCGCAGCCCAGGGAGCGTCATCGGCAAAGCCGCCATCCAACCCGCAACGTCCGCGTCGGCCTCTCCGGTAGGCAAGTGTATGAAGTGGTCCCCATTCGCTTCCTTGACGACATCGCCAAAGTCCACTTCCCTGACTTGCGGGACTCCGTCGCCATCGCCCGTCGAAAGCCTGATTGCCTCACCCTGGGCCTTCCTCTTGACGAGATGGAGGATGATGTTTTCCTGAAGGACTCCGTCGTCGCGGAATGCCTTCTTCCGAGATTCGAACACATGAATTCGACGAATCGTTGTCTCCGAAAACAGCAGGTCCCTGAACGGGCGGAAGTAGGGCCCGTTGCAGAAACTCCTTGGCATGATGACCACTAACTGACCATTGGGCTTCAGAAGCCGGATGGCCAAGGCCACGAAGCCCGCATACAAATTCGTAGCATCCAGTCCCACTGTCTGTAGAAGGCATCGCTCCATGGAGAACATGGCAATTTTATGATATGGCGGATTTAGGATCGCAGCATCGAAAGACACAGACTTGTCTCGAAATAATCCACCACCAAGATTCGCTGTTGCTGTCTCTATAAAATCCGTCTCCCTAATTTCTCCTCGAAAGCGTACCCCTACAGTATTACTTGCTGCCTCACATTCCTTCAGGGTCTCCCCAAGGTGGGCAATCATCGGCGGGTCAATTTCGAACGTCGTAGCCACAATCTCACTGGGCCGGCTCTCCCTGGAGCAAGCCTCCTCAACAAACGCAGCGGTCAGCGTCCCCGTCCCGGCGCCAGCATCCAGCAGCGCCACCCGTGCAGGCAACTCATCGAACAAGCTGGCCATGAACCGGGCCACACCGACGGGAGTCAGGTACTGCCCGAGGTCGGCCCGCCGTTCCCAGTGCAATTGGCCGCTGACCTCCAGGCGTCTGCGGTCCGCCTCTTCCGCCGCGCTGTTCTTATGGATGTTAACGCTCATTCGCTACCCCAATGGTCGCCCAAGGCCACCCGTTGACAATGCCTCTGGCCGCTCCGGTTGTCCAGGGCCAAGTGGGCTCGGCCTTGCTGGCCGCCGTGTGCCTGGCGATGAAGATGCCGGAAAGGTGCCAGGACTTCCGACTGCTGAGCATGAGGACTGGGGGCCGTCAGGACTGCAGAAGAAGAGTTAAGGAGGGTGACGAGAAGCCAGGATTTGCCCGAACGGCAAGCGGGGGAGAACTCACCCCGATTCGGTTCCTAATGATTCCGGGCACTTACGCATCGCCGCAACTTAAGAAAGTTCGTTCCCAGGCGCACTATGTCCACACTACTTCGCTCAGCGAACTCAAAGAGTTCGCTGAGCGAAGTAGTGCAAGCACTCCTGAGCCAGCGGCGAAGGGGTGCTGGAACTTCGAACCCGAAGGGGAAGTAGTGTGCCCTTCGTAGCTCCGACCGAAGGGCGGAGCGGAGTAGGGCTCCCACGCATGTACGTCTACCTAATCCAATCAGAATCCCACCCCAACGAGCGTTATGTCGGTATAACCAGCGATATCAAGCAACGACTTGCTGCCCATAATTCCGGCATCTCCCCTGTCCCTTCTCAAAATCCATCCTTTAGGTTTGGCCGCCAGGATTCGTGGATCCGACGGGGTTGTTCAGCGCGTTTTCTGACGACTTCGCTGTGCGGTGGCGGGCAGGAAAGCAGGGGCAGCACGCCGGCATGGTGCGAGCGCACAGAGTTGTCCTTGTCCGCTGATCCGGTGAGAGCGTTAAGGCGATGCGTGGGGCGCCGCAGTCCGACGTTACGCCGCTTGCTTCCACTCATAGCGATGGTGGATGCCACCGACGCGAGGGAAGGCGATGACCTGGGCGTCGCCAGGGGGCCGCTGCTGCACTGGCCGCCGTTCAGGGGCGTCCTTGTTCAGAGAGAGATGACAGCGGTCGATCTGATGGTACCTCACATACTCGCCAATAAGCCGTCGAGCATGGCTTTCATTGAAAATGACTACATGGTCTAGTAGTTCTCGGCGTAGGCTACCGATCCATCTCTCGCAAATACCGTTTTGCCAGGGGGCCCGGAACGCTGTCTGAACGGATTTCAGGCCGAGGGCCTTGATCCAACCTTTCACCGCAGCACTGAACTTGGTATCACGGTCGTGGATGAGATACCTGGCACTCGGTGTGAACGGGAACGCTTCCCGGAGCTGTTGAATCACCCATTGGGCCGTGGGGTTCTCGGTGACATTGACGTGCAGGATGCGGCGCCGATTGTGGTGGATTACCACCAGACCGTACAACACCTTGAAGGACGCAGTGGGGATGGTGAAGAAGTCCATCGCTGCCATGTCGGGCAGGTGATTCCTCAGGAATCTCTTCCAGCGCTCGACCTTGTCAGGCTCGGCCGGGCGCTTTGGCAGGTGTCGAGACACAGTGGCCTGGGATACGTCGAACCCGAGCTTCAGCAACTCGGCATGGATGCGGGCGCTCCCCAGTCGTTCTCCACGGCCATTCGGCGGACAAGGCTGCGAATCTCCATGGATACCAGGGGACGGCCCGGTCCACGGGAGATCCTGCCCCAATGCTTCTTGAAACTCTCTTTATGCCAACGGACTACGGTCTCTGGCGTGACCAGGATCAAGCTGTCGATCCAGCCGGTCCACTTCTCCTTGAGAGCAACCCAAAAGGCCTTGTCCAAATCATCGAGCAGAGGGCGAGGGCGTTCCCTCTTCAAGGCTGCCACCTGTTGCCGAAGCGCCAGGTTCTCGAACGCCAAATCCGCCCGGTTGGCGAAGAGAGCCCGAACCAGGGCCACCAGCATCTCCATGACCTTCACCAGCACCCTCGGAGTCATCCCTTTCCCCCC
>CAYTWV010000492.1:0-3667 GCA_964442235.1 uncultured Myxococcales bacterium
GCGAAGCGGTGGTTTCCACAAACGATCGAAGCCATGGCCAGAGCGAGTCGCTTAGTGCTGCCAACGAGTCTGCTCGGCCGCCGACCCGCACGGGAAAGAGGCTCCAAACGGCGCCAAGCGGCCGCAGGGTGGGTTCCAACTCGGGCAGCGAATCCAGGTTGTCGGGCCCGACGGCGGTAAGCACACAGCATGGGCGGTTTCCCAAGGATTGCAGAAGGTGCAACGCTCTTTGGAAGGAACCCTTGCCGCGCCGTGCATCGTGAATCAGTTCGGGTCCATCGAGGCTAATTGTTACGTATAGGCGTTCGGGGTTCGGCAGGAAGGGCAACGTCCCAAGGAGGGTTTCGCCAAGCCAGCCATTGGTGGCCAACTTCACGGATGGGAACGTCACCAGCGCCTGTTGCAGCAACAGCAGCCAGTCGGGCCGGCACATGAACTCTCCGCCGGTAAGGTGAAGGTCATGCACACTCATGGAAGCCATGGTTTCAAGCAGGTGCAGGGCTTCGTGGGTTCCCAACTCGTTGTCCAGGGGAAGGTGGCCTTGGACGATGCAGTGGCGGCAGGCCAGATTGCATGCGCGGGTTGCACACCACTCCACGGTTCGAAGTGCGGGGTACGAAGGCGCATCCTCGTGCCCATTAGCCTCAGGTCCCTTCAGATGGTCCTTTGTGTTCGGGACACCGATGGGGGACACACTCTCTGTCGGCTTGGTTTGAGTGGGTTTGACGGGGTGTGGTCCCGACACCATTGGGGTCAGAAGGCCAGCCAACTGCTCAAAGGGTGTGGCAAACAGCGGGCCGTTGCACCACGCCTGGACCAGGGCCTCGGCCGCTGCGGGGACGGCGCCTCCTTGGATAGAGAGGGCCAGTGTTTGGGTCTTTCGGAAACAGCGGGTCCCCGGCTTTAGGGGTTCAATATAGATGGTGGCTTGGTGGTCGGGCCAAACCACGCGCAGCGACAGCCGAGAGGGAGAAAACACGCCCGCAGCCAAAGTGGCTTGGGGTAAGTCGGTCATCGTCAGTGCCGCCGAAAGTCGCTGTAACTCCGGGGCAGTCAGTTCGTGGTGCGTTGGGTCTGTGGATGATTGCGGCGCCTGGCCCGAGTCGGCTGTGGGACCGGATGCGGTGGATTGTTTGGATTGGAGCAGTTCATTGGCCCGCAGCAGTTCCAGAGAGGCATGGTCCAGTTCTCCGGTAGCGATGCGCATCAGGGCCGCTGCGGATTGTTCAAGCGAGAGGGTGTGTCCCGAGGCGACCACGTTGCCCAACTCGGCCAGCCAGCCCTGGGCTGCATGTTTGGTCAGACCCCGCAATAACGAGGGTGTGGGGACGGTGCCCGGGCAAAACGCAAACACCTGAACGCCGCTGCCTTTGAGTTCCTGAGCCATTGCCAAGGTATACCGTGCAAGGGCCGCTTTGCTGGCGGAATAGGCCGCCATGTAAGGTTGGGACTGCTGGCCTGTGTCGCCGACAAGGTTGATGATTCGGCCGAACCCTTGGTCGCGCATGGAACCCAGGGCCTGTCGGAAGCACAAATAGGGGGCAAATACGTTGATTTCGAAGCAGCGCCACCAGTCGTTGGGGTCAACCTCCCAAGAGGGCCCGACGGCGTCGGCAAAGGCTGCGTTGTTGACCAGCAGGGTAGGGGAACCAAGAGTTTCCCGGACCTGCTTGAATCCTTTGGCTATCGCTTCCGGATTTGTGAGGTCAACCTGAAGAGGAAGGGCAAAATGCTTCCAACCGGAGGGTGAACTCTTGGCTTCGGGGGTGTCCAGCAGGGTCTCTTCGGCATCATGGAGCTGACGAGAGAAGGCCGCCACTTGAAAGCCGTGGGACAGCAGAGTTCGGGCGTAGACTCGGCCAAGTCCGCCTCCGGCGCCGGTGACGACGGCAACGGGCGGATGTTTGTCAAAACTGGTTTTAGAAGACATTTTTCCCCTTCAAACAGTGGGCGGACTGGCGTGACCCAAACTATTCGCCAACGACTCCCTAGTCAAGAGGACGGGGTCGGCTTTGGGCTACCGTTGCCGGCGCGTGTGCGCTAGAGTGCGAAGCGGCACCGGTAAGAAGCGGAGGGGGGGCCGATGATCGAGGGACTTCGTCGCTATTTTGCAACGGGAGCGGACCAACCCATGAAACAGGTCCCTCCGGCCCAGATGAGGCGGGAGTTTGAGTGGCGCCGCTGGAGCGTGTTTCTGTCCGTGACGTTGGGATACGGCTTCTTCTATTTGTGCCGCCTGAGCTTCTCGATGGCCAAAAAGCCCATGCTGGACGGGGGCATATTGACCGAAGAAGAGATGGGGGCCGCCGGCAGCATCATGCTTCTGGTCTATTCATTGGGTCGATTGACCAATGGTGTGCTGGCGGATCGGGCCAACATCCGGCGTTTCATCGCCTTTGGCCTTTTGGGCTCGGCCTTGGCCAATCTGGCCTTGGGATACACAGCGGGAGCAGTCTTTTTTGCCATCATGTGGTCCATCAACGGCTGGTTTCAATCCATTGGATCGGCGCCTTGCATTGTCTCTTTGACGCAGTGGTTTGCGCCTTCAGAGCGTGGAACTCGATATGGGTTGTGGAGCATCGCACATGGAATTGGCGAGGGGCTGAGTTTCCTATTTACCAGTCTGATAGTGGCAGCGTTGGGATGGGAGTGGGGTTTTTGGGGGCCCGGGGTCTTTTGCCTGACGGTCAGCTTTGTCTTGTTGAAGACCCTGATGGACAGGCCACAGACCTACGGTTTGCCGCGTGTGGATGTTTACAAAGGTGAAGCCAGCGAGCCGGTCCCACTGGAAGCGGCGGCCCAGGCCCTGGATGTTGCCGAACGGGCCGCAAAAGTTAGGGCAATGCAGTGGGCGGTGGTGAAGAACTGGCAGGTTTGGGTGCTGGGATTGGCCGGCGCCATGATGTACGTGGCCAGATACGGCATAAACAACTGGGGCAGCCTGTATCTGCAGGAGGCGAGAGGGTACAGCGGTGTGGAAGCCGGAGCGTTGCTGGCGGCGCATCCGGTGATGGGGCTTGTGGGAAGTGCGGCGTCGGGGTGGGTTTCGGATTATTTCTTTGGGTCTAAACGCAACATTCCCTGTTTGGTTTTTGGGGCCATGTTGGTGGGTGGACTTAGCATGTTGTGGCTGCTTCCGCCGGGGACACGCTGGTTGGATACGGTCGCGTTGGGGCTTTTCGGCTTTGCCGTGGGGGGGCTGCTGGTCTATCTGGGCGGATTGATGGCAACGGATGTGGTGCCTCAGGAAGCCACGGGCACGGCCATGGGGCTTGTGGGGTTTTTGTGTTACGGCGGGGCGGCCCTGCAAGACTGGATCAGCGGTTTGTTGATTGGTTCCGGGCGACGAGAGTCCGTGGGCAGCATTGGTTTGGCGGCCTATGACCAGACGATGATGTTTTGGATTGGGGCCTCGGTGGTCGCTTTGGTTCTGCCGCTGATTGTTTGGAAATTCGGAAGTCGGCGTGGGGCCCCAGTGTGACGGGGCCCACTCCCTGACGGGGACGTCGAAAAAGTCCACTGGTTGGGGGGACGGAGTGTACTAATCAGTGCCACGACCGTCAGGGAGTGGGTAACAGCACGTCCACAATAACTCACAAATCCGGATGTTATGCGCACACTAGGGTTCGCAGGCCCGACAATTTCGACAGCCCCTGACGGTCGTGGC
>CAYTWV010000493.1:0-3665 GCA_964442235.1 uncultured Myxococcales bacterium
CGGGCCGGTATCGGAGATGTGCATCTCGACCTGTTCGCCAACCAGTGCCAATTCGATGGTGAGTGTTCCCTGGGAGTCCATGGCGTCGGCTGCGTTGAGGAACAGGTTCAGCAGGACCTGTTTCAGGCGGCTGGGTGGGATGGAGAGGGTGGTAGAAGGGGGCAACTGGTTTTGGATCTCGACCTGGACATTTCGAAAGCGTTTCTGGGGTCCCAGAAGGTCCAGAATGGACTGCATCTCTGCCAGTGGGTATGCGTCGGAGGCCTCATCCTCGGCCGGGCGTGAGTAATTAAGAATGTCCTTGATGGTTGTGTCGATGCGGTCGATGGCTTTTCGGATCTGGACCAGGATTTCGGTTCGGCGGGCCTCGGACAGGGAGGGGGTTTCAAGGATTTCGGTATAGCCCAGGATGATACCGATGGGGTTTCCGATTTCGTGGGCCATGCCCGCGGCCAACTGGCCCACCGAGGCCAGTTTTTCGGTGCGGATGAGTTGGTTTTGAGCTTGCGTCAGTTCCTGGTTAATGTGTTGCAGTTCATCGGCATGCTGCTGAATGCGATCGTGGTCCTGATTGATGCGGGCCGCCATGTCTTTAACAGACTTGCGCAGGACGCCGAATTCGCCGGATTGTTCGGCCAGAGTGTTCTCGGGCGAGGTTCCCGTGGCGATTCGGCTTGCTTGGGCCAGCAGGTGCTCGATGGGGCGCGTGATGAACAAGCGGACCAGGACTGCTGCGATGATGAAGGCCGCCAACAGAAGTACCAGGGCCCAGATCAGGACCACCTGATTCAATTGGAGCAAGCGCTGGTCGAAGGTGGCGGTGGAGCGAGCCAGAAAGAGGTACCCGCCTCCGGCCAATCGTTGCACGTGCAGGAAGAATCCACCTCGGGGGATATCCAGTCGGCGACTGACGGGGGCCTGTTTCAGCAGGGCTCCCAACCGCTCGGAACCCAGCAGGATGGAAGCGGGCATACCACTGGTCGGGGCGACGGTGTCCCCCAGACCGTCCAGGATTTGCAGGGCCTCGAGGTTCCCCGTTAGCTGGGCACGGGAGAGGCCTTGGGCCAACTCCTCGGGGTCGTCAGCTAAACCGATGACCAGCGGGATCGTGATTGCGGCGACACTTTGGAGGGAAGCGACTTCGTCCTCTTCCAGGGCTGAACGAGTATAGCGGGTCAAGGCCAGCCACAAGGCGGCGAAGGCGCAGCCAAGAACCAGCGCAAGGATAAGGACCAGCCGACCTCTGAAGCCAGGATTCTGCATGGGCCTATCCTAGCCCGAAGATTCCCCAGAGCCAACGCCCCAATACATCCGAGAAAAAGAGCCATTCCATGCCGGCCAGAGCCAGGAAGGGGCCGAAGGGCAACGCCTGCTTCCATGGGCTGCCTTTGATTCCTCCGGCGATCATCAGTCCTCCGGCGTAAATCAGGCCCTGGAACGAACCGGCCATCAGGATGAAGGGCAGGGCTTTCCAGCCGAAGTACGCCCCCAGCAGGGCCATCAGCTTGGCATCGCCGAAGCCCATCCCCTCTTTCCCCGTGGCAAGTTTGTAACCGAATATCAGGGCTAAAACGACTCCAGCCCCCGCTGCCATGCCGATAAGAGCATCGAGGATGGGCACCAGGGTCTGGTTTGGGAAGAGCCAGTTCAGTGCAAGCCCGAAGGCGATGAAGGGCAAGGAGAGCACATCGGGAATAAGCATGAATTCAAGGTCAATGAAGGTGATGGCGACCAGCGCCAGCACCAGGAAAAACCGGAACGCATAAATGGAAAGGGCCGTGGCCAGCCCTGGCACCAAGGGATTGTATGCGACGCTGAACCAGACGGCGACGCTCATGGCGGCACAGACCAGTTCCACCAGCGGATAACGGATGGAAACGGGCGCACGACACGAAGCGCATTTCCCACCGATGATCATGTAACCGAAGATGGGGATGTTGTGCCACGGCTTGATCAGTTGTTTACAGTGGGGGCAGGACGAGGGGGGCCGTATGAGGGACATTCCGTTGGGCAGTCGGTAGATGACCACGTTTAGAAAACTGCCCCAGACGGAACCAAAGATGAACGCAAACACCGTGAAGAAAATCTCCAGGAACGTCATCTTGCTCATGGAAGACCCCCTTCCGCTGCGAACCTAGTTCACTTCAAAGGTTCCGATGTAAACACGATCATTGCCATCGTTCTTGGACTGGCCCTTCTGGACCTCTTTGACCTTGAGGCGTTTGTCCGAGCCAGGCGTGTACAGGCCCATGTTCATGGTGTACTGGCCACCCGGCGTGCCCAAGGGAATGTCGGTCTTGAATTCGTCCACAATGATGTCACCGGGACGCCAATGGTTGGTCCTCCAGCAGCCCACACAATCCTTTTCTTCGGGGTCGGTGGAAAGGGAAAGAGGCCAGTGGTCGCCGTGGATGCGGTTCGAGGAGCCAACGGAATCCATGTGCAGGAAGATCTTCCAACTGGTGTCGACCTTGGAGAGGACCTCCCAGTAAAGGCGAACGGTCAACTTCTCGTTGCGGCCCACTTGAGGCGTATCAATGGTGTAACCCAGGAAGCGAATCTGGTCGTTGAAGTTGATCCATCCGCCCTTGAGCTGGACAGAAGCCATCTGCTCTTTGGTCATGGTAGCCTGAGCGAACCGGTTCTGATTCTGTTCGCCTTCACGCAAGTAGCTGGTCGCCATGAGGAAACTGGCGTTACTGCCATCCAGCACCGGGATGTGTACACCGCTGGACTGCTCCCGGAAGGTGAAGTTGATGGTAGAGAAGCCTTCCTGGCCCACGACCACGTAGTTTCGGGCCTGTGTCTGGGCCGAGGCCTGGTGGTTGGCTGCTTCGGCCGAGTCCAGCACATAGCGCCGTGACTCTTCGTTGCCCATGCCCTGAGCGGGGGGCGCAGCGAGCGTCAAAGTGGTGGCGTCGTTAGAAACGATGGGGATGGTATTGCCCTTCCAATCGATGAAGAGTTTGTCCTTCCATGCGTTTTCGGCCCAGGCTTTGGTGGTGTCCACAACCTTGAGTCCCTCGATGGAAGTGGCGACACCCGCATCGGCTTCCACGTCACGCTGGCCATCGCCGTTCTTGTCGTTGGCCGCATCGAAGCCACGCACAAGCACATAGGCCGGACCCGGGTTGGAGGGAGAGCGATTGACCTTGACCAGGGCATCCTGGTTGGCCAGCAGCACGCGGGTCAAGTCGCTTTGGCCCGCGAGTTCAGGCAGCGGAGCGGTATAGAAGTTCAAATCCTCGCTGGCGGTGCCGCCACCCTTCTGGTACTTGAAGATGTTGTCGCCCAGATCCTCTCGTTCTTCAGCATTGTAATAGAGTTCAAGGATGTGTTTCTGTGAGACTTCGCGGGAGAACGAGGGAAGCACCACCACTGAGAAGAGAGCCCCTGCTGCCACGCCCAACGTCAGGATGAGAGGCAAAAACACCTTTCGAGTCTGCAGGGCTTCGGGCCAGAAGGCCGGGTTCCAGAGTCCCATCCTGTCAAGCATGCAGGGTCTGGTACCATTCTTGGTTCCGAAGGCTCTCAAGCAGGCCGAAAAAACGGGGAACAGGCGATTCAAAATGACCAGCAACAACAAGGCGACCACGCCAAAGGTGGTGCGGCTCTCCAGGAAAAGATAATGCAAGTAGGGTGAGTCGCTGTTGGGGAACGCCCGC
>CAYTWV010000494.1:0-3657 GCA_964442235.1 uncultured Myxococcales bacterium
GACCCTTGAGCACCAACTGCCAGGTCTGCAGGTTCCCGGAATCACCGTGGACTTTTATGATTTCTGCGATGTGAAGGTCCACACCCTGGTGACCAACGAAAATGCCGTGGGCGGATTCCAGGTCGAAGTGGACGGCGACGGCTTTGATGGCTACTTGGAATACACCCAGGAAGGCTACCCGCTGTTCCGTCAGTTCGACAAACCCTTCCGCAACTTCGTCCAGATCATCAAGGGCCGTATGTTTGAAGGCCCCCTGTTCGAAGCCCCGCTGATGGTCGTCGAGCAGCGCCCCGAATTGGGATACATCCAGGGTACGGTCTACAATTGGTACGACGAGAAGCCCATTCCCGGAGCCAAGATCGAAGCTGAAATAAACGGCAAACCTGCAGGCGAGATCTTCTATTTGCCTGACGCTCTGCCCGTGCCCAGCAAGAACATGTCGATGACGGAAAAAACCGGCGCCTTTTTTGTGGTGAACCTGCCTCCGGGCCAGGTGCTGGTCCGCGCCACGCTCTCCGACGGCCGCGTCTTTGAGCGCCCCGGCAAATCCTGGCGGCTGGACTCGTTCCCACGGCGCACCATCACCGAGATGGGCATTCCCGTTTATCCCGACCAGGTATTCGAGGTCTGCGACGCCTACAACTGCCCCGAAGAGTAGTCCTCCGCACCCGCAGAACAACTTCACAGCTCATTTGTCGGTTAAGGCTTTTCGGTTAAGGCTCTATAGCTGATTGGAGAAATAGAGCAGAGCGACCACGGCACCCGCCATCAGCACCACACCCAAAACACCCAGCAGGAAATACTTCCCAACGGGAGACTTCGGCTTCTGAGTGACCTGGAAGGTGAACTGATTCGGTGCGGTCGCCTTGGGCAACGAGGGAGTCAACGTATCCGACGAATATCCGGGCCGGGGCGTGATGGCCTTGCTGCCGTTTGCCGGTGAGACATGCCCCGACTCACCCGACTGGCCGTTCAACGTCCGCAACGACGTCTGGGAGACCGTAGACGAAGTGGGAGGAGGAGGCTCGTCCTCATCCAGGTTGGCCGCACGCAGGAACGCCTGCCAGGGGTCGGCCGTCTCTTCATATTCCCGTACAAACGTCGAGAAATCGGCCCAGCGCAGCCCATCAGGCGAGATCTCTGCCTGCGCCGTGGTGCTGACTTTCTGCCGCCACCCCAGCAGGGACTCCATATCATTAAACTTAAGTTTCAGCCCCGAAGAGGTCTTCAACTGCCAGATGAATTGGGCAGGGGCCTCAGGAATCGAGTCGCTGGACGTAAAGGCCGTCTTCTGAGTAATGCTGACCGCCGAAGCGGCGTCAACCTGATCCGAGAACGGAGCGTCGGGGTCATCACCCTCATCAAACGGAGGTGTGAACCCCAACGGAGGTGTCGGCTCTCCCTCGAAGCTATCGGGTACGTCCGGCAGTTCCGAGGTCGACTCTTCGCCCATTTGAGGCTCTGAATCCTCTTCAGTCCCTGTGGACTCGTACCCCGCCGTCGCACGGACCGGGTCTGGGTCCCCCATATCCGCCAAGGTCGCTCTAACGGGAGTCCCCGACGCAGGAAACTCTGCGACCGCTGGCGATACCGACGAACCGGCCCCACCGGGCAGCGCAGTGGCAGTCTGGACATAACCGCAGTGTGGGCAGACCACCTTCCCGCCGCGCGAACCGTGTTCCGCAGCCGAAACCATGAACTCTTGCCAACATGCGATACATATGAAGCGGTCGCTCATGCCGAGAGCACCCTCCTGCGCCGCAAACGCTAACACCACCCCAAGACAAAAGCAACGGCAAATCTCCGCCAGCTAACCTCGAATCGGCCCCGAAAACTCGGCACTCCCGTGCAGATCCAGGTACCTGCAGAAGACCCCCGAACAGCGCCATTCCCACTCACACTCGATGCAGTGTGGCAGTTTCTGTTTGTCGGGGCTGCGAGGAAGGCGCCCCCCTTCGCAGGGCTCGGCAAACTCCCTTAACTCAGGCTGAATGCACGCAGGCATCCCGCAGTTTTCAGGAAGTGTGCAACAAAAGCCCAGTTCCTTCGCTGACCGCAGGGCCGACAACAAGATCGGCCCCACTTCCGAATACCTGGGAACCACCGCCAGACCCGCCCCGTCCGCACGCCCACTTGGCGAAACGACCGAATAGACCAGCTTGGAAATTCCCTTACCGAACCGCGCCGCCACCCCCGGAGCAAAACGGCCCACTTGCCGCAAATTTCCTGCGTAGACCACATGATTCAACGTCACCGGGATGCCCGCTTCCAAAGCCGCTTGAATGCCCGCCAACTTGTGCTGGAACAAGTCTGTCTTGCCCGTGGCCTGCGACACGGTCTCCAAATCCATTCCGGGAAGTGACACGAACAGTGTCAACATGGGTACACCTGCCAGACCGGCAAGCAGACCATCCGACGCAAGCAGCGCACCATTGGTTTGCAACTCCACGTCACGAAACCCCTGGCCGGCAACATGCCGCAGGAACTCTCCCAGCCAGGGCACCAGCGTCGGCTCTCCCCCCGTTACCACCAGACGATGAACCCCCATGTCGGCGGCCTGCTTCGTCCGGCGAATCGCATCCCCCAACCCCGTAGCCGTATTTGGCACGTTCTCGGAGTTCACCGAGCAGTAGACACAACACTCGTTGCAGGCGTGGGTTACTCGAAGCTCCAGCGTGTCGCCCCCAAGCAGATAGACCGCCTCCCCGCCTCCCGTGATCTCATCGGCAAGCAGCGGCTCCAACACGCCTAGGTTATGAAGATGGCCAAGCCACGCAACCACCGCATCCCGCAGACGCTGTGCCCCCACGTCCGCACTGAGGGAGCGATACCCGAACGCCAGATTTCCCGAAGTCATAAACGCGTTCCCGGCCCCCGAAGCCCCCCGAAACCAGCACTCCAGGTGGCTCTCCCCTGTTACCGACTCAAAACGCAGTTCATTACGGGCCCCCAGCCGCTTCTGAAAGACCAGGCGATACCCCTGCCTTAACGCATTGGCCCCAAGCCAGTGCGCCACTCGCTCCAATTGCACCGACCTGGGCTCACTCGACACGCTCACTCTCCGTTTCCAGCGCAGGCATCTCCTCGGCCTCTTGCCCCACCCCCAAGGCCCCTTCCAGATAGTGACTGGCAACTCCAAACAGACCTTTCAACTCGGCGTATTCTCGGCGGGCCCGCTTCTGCCTGGCCAGCATCCGGCTGTCTTGACCTTCGGCCCCACTGCGGACGCCCAGGATCATCTTGTTCTTGTCCGTATGTTCCAGCGAAATGAACTCAAACACCTGAACGGAGTACCCTCGAGACTCCATCGCCAGCGCCCGTAACGTGTCCGTCACCATCTCTGCTGCCTGGGCCTGGTGAACACCAAATCGCAGCATGGCCTGGAGGCCGGCGGGGGCCTGCAATTGCGGCCGGATCTCCTTGTGGCAGCACGGGGAACAGACAATAAGACGGGCCTGACCCTCGACGCCAAGGCGAATCGCCATGTCCGTCGCCACATCACACGCATGAAGCGCAATCAGAACATCCACACCCTCTACTTCCTGCCCCTCCAGGGTCCCCGTTCTGAAACTAAGACCCGAATACCCCACCTGTTGCGCCATGCGGTTGCAAAAGGCCACCATATCTGGCCGAATCTCCACCCCCACCACCGTCGCC
>CAYTWV010000495.1:0-3655 GCA_964442235.1 uncultured Myxococcales bacterium
ATTCCTGGTGTTTGCTCCCGGGATCCAAGACCCCTCTCAGTTGGGGCTGTTCGACCGGCTTTTGGCTGGGGTTTCCGGCCTGGTGCTGGAGTCCGACGGCAAACAGTTCGGACTGACCATCAGCATTGGCGTGGCATGCGGCGGCACAAAAGAGGAATTGAACGACGTGGTCAGCCGAGCCGATGCACAGATGTATCTGGCCAAAGAGCGTGGCCGAAACCGAGTCGAACACCAGACCTGCTGACTTCCCCACCATTGACGTGCCCGGGCCTGCGTGCTACATCGGCAGCGTGAGGTGATTGGATGAATTGGATGCTGTTGGCGAGCGCTGGGGACGAAACGTACGGGGTGAACATTTGGGACGTGGTCTCCACGGCTTCGGGTGTGGTTCAGGCCGTCCTGTTTTTCCTTCTGGCCATGTCGCTGGGATGCTGGTTTATTATCGGATTCAAGTGGTACTATTTTTATAAGGTAAACGGTGCGAACAAGCAGTTTTTCGAACTGTTCTGGAACAATAAACGTTTGGACAAGATTTTCGAAGCCAGCGAAACCATGACCGATGCTCCGGCTGCCCGAGTTTTTCGAGAGGCCTACAAAGAGATGGGGCGATTGCGCCAGCAAGAGGGGCTTCCCGAGGGTGCACCGTTGACGGGCATCGAGAACATCGAACGAGCCATCCGCCGGGCAACGGTGGTAGAGGTCAACAGACTTGAAAAGTTGGTCCCCTTCCTGGGCACAACGGGCAGCACGGCACCGTTCATCGGTCTGTTCGGCACGGTTTGGGGCATCGTAGAGGCCTTTGACGCCATCCCCAAAGGCGGTGGGGCGATTTTGGACAAGGTAGCCGGCCCCATGGCCCACGCACTGATTGCCACGGCCGTGGGTTTGTTGGCGGCCATCCCTGCGGTTATGGCTTACAACTGGTTTGTTCGGAAGATCAAGGTGGCCGTATCGGATATCGATGCGTTCAGCAATGACTTCTTGAACATCGTACGTCGCCACTTCTTCCGCTCGTGATCTGTATCGACTGAGGTTTGACCATGGCCATGTCGTCGGGAAGCGACCCATCGGGGTTCAGCACGCTGGCAGAAATCAACGTAACGCCCATGGTAGACGTGATGCTGGTGCTGCTGACCATCTTTATGGTGGCCTCGTCCGTCGAGACCATCCAGGTGACACAGGAGCGAGAGCGCCTGCTGAAAGAGAAACAGCAGGAGGAAGAGAAGATCAACCTTCTGGCCCGCCTGGAGAAGATGAAAGAACGAGAGGTGGACACCATCACCCAGCAGAATCGGGATCGGCGGCAACTGCTGATGTTGGAGATGCAGGACGAGAAGTTCAAAGAAGCCGAGGAGCAGATCCAGGACCAGAGTCAGAACGTGCCCATCGAATTGCCCAAGGCGACCAGCGAAGCCGTGAATCTGGCCGAACAGAAGAAGTTGGTCGTGACGCTTACGGTCGATTTGAAGCTCTATATCGGTGATACTCAGGTGGTCGATTGTTTGAATGGTCCCGGCTTTGAAGTGATTGGGGACGGAAAGCCCCCTGTGCGGCCCCCGGAGGTCAAGCCCCTTTCACCCGAGGAGTTGACGGCTCAAAACGAGCAGTTTCGGCAGTGTCTGGTGCTTATTGAGCGAAAATTGGTCAGTAACGAGAAATTGAAGGCCGACAAGGAGTGTTACCTTCGGTCGGACAAAAAACTCGAGTACGGGAACGTTCTGGCTTTGATGGCCACTATCCGCCGCTCGGGCATCACCAAGTTCGGGCTGGTATCCGATCAAGACGACGAACCGCCTGCTGCTGCGGCACCGCCAGCAGGAACACCCTAGGGAGCAGAACCGTTGAGCCGGATGGAGAAACGCGCCCTGGTGGCAGGAGTGCTCATCACCCTGGTGGCCCACGCCATTGTGGCTTGGGTTCTGGTGAGTGCCTCTACGGCCAGCCCAAACCGTTTCGACACGGAACGCGGCGACGTTCAATCCAAGCGCAGACCGGCCCACGGCTTCATTCCCATGAGAGGCCGTCGCCACACCGATGGTCCCATCCCTCGCAGCGATGTCTTGGAAGCCAATGCTTTTCCGAGGCGCTCGCCTTTTGTTCTGGCCATGCGCCGGGGACGTGATGAGGGGGCGGGAGCCACCTATCGAGGCTTGGAATTGCACCACGGGCGAAAACACGCCGGTGCGTTCCGGAAAATGAAACCCCGTACCATCGATTGGGGCGGCGCTGACCCCGAAGTCCTCGAAGCCATGTTGATTCCCAAACTGGGACTAAAGGCTCCCTCCAAAAACGAGATGCCCCGTCTGACGAAGTACGAACAGCCCAAGAAGGAAGAAGACGGCATCAACGTGACCCAGGACAACACCAACGGGAAACCCCTCGAATTCAAAGAGTTTTTTGAAAAAGAGGCCCAAATCGACAAACGCAAAAAGAAGAAGAAGCGGTCGGCCCTGGACCAGATTGTGGACGCCCCGGATGAAGACGACCCCCGAAAGCGTGCCAGCGCCCTGGACCAAATCGTCGGCACCGCAGACGGCAGCGTGAAGGGCGAAGGGGCCGTGGGTAAGGCTGGCAACATCTATCTGGGCAAGGTGACCCAGACTGTCAGAGACAACTTCAAAGTGCCCGTTTTCCTGACTGCCGACGAGTTGGGCGCCCTCTCCGTAGAGATCATCTTCACCAAGATGGATTCTCAAGGCCGCATCCTGGCCTATCGCATCATGCGTGCCAGCCCCAACAGCGGCTTCAACTCTGCGGCTCTGGGCGCCATCAAACGGTTCATGCCTTCCGAAGGTGGAGACCAGACGCTTCCGCCCCCCGACCCGGAGATGCTGCAGTTGATCAACAAACACGGGCTTCTGGTTCGCCTGGACGGAAAGAAGCAGTGATGCCCCCTACCCTGTGGGTTGCAATCAGGATCTGGTCGGTCACCGCCAGCGCTGCGTTGCTGGTCTATTTTGCGGGCCTTCCCTTGTGTTCTGCTGCGTCGCAGCCCACTGCCCACCGATGGGACTGCCAGAGCGACAGCGAGTGTGTCACGGGCTTTGTCTGCGAGCGCAACTCGTGCCAAGACAGCGTGGGACCCTTTAACGGAGAACCGATCCGGCTGATGATTCTGCCAACCGTGGACCGCACGGCCAGGTCGGCGGGGACCAAGTGGCTTCGGGCTCGTTTCACCGATTTGCTGGAACTTCTGTTGTCGGCAGCGGGGCCTTTTGAGACGCTGGCGGCCAGGAGCGGACCGCTGCTAAATACCGAGGTAATCTTCGAGGCGGTTACCAGACGCGCAACATACGTTATTGTTCCGGAACTTACCGTCCTGCAAGGAAATCTTGCGACATTCAAGGTCGGATTTCATGATGCCGAATGGGACGAAGACGCTGCCGATTTGGGGACCCAAATGACCCTGGATTTGGGCACCATGGTGCTTCCAGCCCAAGAGTGGTTGAACGAATTGATACAGCGGTTTACGGGCGCTCCCGGGGTGCTGGGGGCAAGGCTGGCCGTGGTCCGAAAGGTAGCGCCGGGAGTAAAGGAGCTTTACCAACTGGTGTATGGTCTTCCCGATTTGGAACCGTTGACCCAGAACGGCAGTTTGAACCTGCTGCCATCGTGGTCGCCCGATGGCAGGGTCGCCTATACCTCATTTGCCTTC
>CAYTWV010000496.1:0-3652 GCA_964442235.1 uncultured Myxococcales bacterium
TTCACGGCCCTGGCAGTAAGGCAGGCAAAACTCCGTGGCCTCCTGGCAAGCGCCCTCGGCATCACAGAGTTTGCCGGCGGGACAACTGCCGCAATCACACTGTAGCTCCACAGCACCACACATTCGCCCTAAGCAGGCCTGTGGGCAGGTTTTGCACTGGGCGTCGACACAGACTTCGCCAAACGCACAGGTGCCGCACTGGCATCCGCCCAAACTGCCGCACTGAACGTCCAAACAGAGGGACTGACAATCGGGGCTTAACTCCTGGTCGCCCCAAGCCTGGGGATAAAGGCTGGCGATTCGACTGGCAGCAAAGGCCGAGAACTTTTGCCTCGACGGGTCCCAGGGCCCGCCGATTTCCAGGGTGAACACCGGTTCCGGTGCCGTGGGTTTCGCCAACTCCTGGATTCGAACGGACAACGTATTTTGGGGAGCCATGGGCGGATTGTCGGGCTGTCCCACCAAGGACCCATGTAGCACCAGCACGTTGCCATTTCCCAGGTAATCCACGTCGGCCGGGCTGTACGAAAAAAAAGGAAGGCTGTTCCCATCCCAGGACCAGGTTACAAAGGCAGTCCAGGGCTGGCCCTCTTGCGCCGGGGCCAGAATCTGATACTCCGTGACCCGGCTTCTTGGCGGCACCGTGCCTTTATACGTGCCATCGTCATATACCAGCAAACGCCCCTGGTCACTGAACTCGACGCCGTGAGGATTCGAGAACCACTGCCCGGCCCCCTGCAGTTGCACGGTGCCGGACTCTCCGGCGCTCCAGATCACCTGGCCCGTGGTGCGGTTCAAACAGACAACCAAATCCTGATTTGCCAGCGTGACCACGTAGTGATCCGTTTGGGAAGGCACCAGAATGCCGTTTCCATGGCCCCAGTCCTTGGGGCCCCCCACTGCATCCGGGTACAGCGGCGTCCAAAAGGGCATAAAGAAGCCAGCGTTGTAGTGGTAGGGATCCAGAACATCCAGCAAAGGCCAGGAGTGCACCAACTGGCCTGCACGGGTGAACTCTACGGCAATTTCACCCACCACCTGATAGGAAACGGTGCCCCCGTTTTGCGCCGGATACCCATCTTGGGTACGAAGTTGTGTCGCCAGGCCCAGAAGATTGCCTTCGGGCGACAAACCGACGGCGTGGTGCAGGCTGTCCAAACCCAGATCTTTGGGTTTCCACCAGTGCAGCAGGTTGCCCAGCGCATCCAGTTCGATGACTCCGTCAAACTCACCGATCACAGCCAGTAGGGTCCCTTGGGACGTGAACAGGGACTCGACCAAGGGGGCTGAAGCGTTGTGGTACCAGACCACATTTCCTTGGGGATCTACGGCCAGCAACAGCCCTTTGCCCTGGATATCGGCCCAAGACAGTACGTTGAACAGCGTCAATCCGGGCATCATGCGTTCGGGCTGGCTTCCCATGAACTTCATCGGTGGCAGTTCCACGGGCAGCACCGGGGTGACGAAGTCAACCGACTGGGTGCGAGACAGGCCGCAGGCGGGATCCAGCACCTTTAACGTCAGCTTGTAAACCGACGAGGCCCTTAGGCCCAGGACGGGGATTCGATGTTCGACGGCCGGAAGCAGTTCGGGCAGGATTCGGGTTCCCTGGCCCGATTGCACTTGAACCAGGTCCAATTCCCAGATCGTTGGGCGGTCCGTCGAAAAGCTCATAAGCCCGGAGAGGACGTTGTTGGGGTTGGGCTGCAGTAAAAACCCTTGGATTTGAGGTGGTTCCTGGCAAAGCCCGGTAGTGTCGGGGCCGGCCACGTCCGCACGCCCGTCGCCGGGATCGTGATCCAAAACGGCATCTTCGGCAGCGGTATCTGCAGCAGCACCGATTCCAGGAGATCCGCAACCACTAAGGGCAACCCATGACAAAACCAGTAACTGAGGTAATATTCGCAACACGTGGCGCCTTCGACCCCGAAAGAGAAAGGCTACCGCGGGAAGGGCACTTGGGGCAAGGGCCTCTCCCCAAGGCCCGGAAGTTCTGCTAGGCTTCCAGCCCTTGGAGGAACGAGATGGCTGCACACACATCAAAATACCAATGGGCCTCGTGGGGCGACTTGAACGCCTTCTTCGGGTTGCTGCTGGACAACTTGACCAATCTGGTCTTGCTGTGGGGCATCCTGGCGGGTGTGGGATTTCCGTCAGACATCTACTTTCGTTACATGGTGCCGGGTACGGCGCTGGGCGTGCTGTTTGGCGATGTGGCCTATTCCTGGATGGCCGTAGCCTTGGCACGCAAGAAGGGACAGGCGCACGTGACGGCGATGCCGCTGGGCCTGGACACGCCGTCCACCATCGGTGTGGGTGTGGCGGTACTGATCCCGTGTTACCTTGGGGCCAAGGCGTCGGGATTGCCCGAATACGAAGCGGGGATGGTGACCTGGAAGGTGGGGATGGCGACCATGCTGTTTATGGGTGTCATCAAGACCATCACGGCGTTTTTGGGCACCACGATACAACGGCTGGTTCCCCAGTCGGGCCTGCTGGGGTCGCTGGCGGGCATCGGCATCACACTGTTGGGATTTCTGCCCTTGACGCACATGTACGACATCCCTGTGGTGGGTATTGCGGCGTTGGGATTGGTGCTCTATTCGTTGGTGGCCAGATATCGACTGCCTTTTGGTATTCCCGGGGCCTTTGCCGCAGTGCTGGTGGGAACCGCTCTCTATTATGGGTTGGGGGCACTGGGGCTGGCGGGGCTTGATGTTGGATTGCCCCAATTCAGCCCGGTTCTATCGCTTCCGTTGCCCACTTTGGGGGCGTTTGACCAGATGGAGCAGGCGCTGCGCTACCTGCCTTTTGCCATTCCGTTTGGGCTGCTGACCATTATCGGAGGCATCAACGTCACCGAAAGCGCCCGATGTGCGGGGGACGACTACAATACTCGGGACATTCTGCTGGTTGAAGCCGCTGCCACTCTGGTTGCCGGATTATGCGGGGGAGTGGTCCAGACCACCCCCTATATCGGGCATCCTGCATACAAGGCCATGGGGGCCCGGGCGGCCTACACACTGGCTTGCGGGCTGGTCGTGGGTTTGGGCGGCGCCCTGGGGCTGGTTTCGACGGTGGTGGCGGCAATCCCGGCGGCAGCAGTGGCCCCGACCCTGTTGTTTGTGGGTCTGGCCATCGGCGTGCAAGCCTTTGAAGTCTGCCCCAAGAAACATTACGCTGCCGTGGTTTTTGCCCTGATTCCGGTCATTGCAGAGTTGGTCCGCATTGCCATCGTCTCGGTACTGTTTGACCCGGGTGTTTCGGGATTCCCCAAGGGCACGGATGGAAGCCGCCTGTTTGAGACGGCCTCGCTGTTGGGCCATGGCTTCATTTTGACCTCGATGTTCTGGGCAGCGGCCATCAGTCTGCTGTTGGATGGTCGAGTGCTGGCCGCAGCGGCCTATCTGGGGGTCATGGGCTTGATGACGGCCTTTGGATTTATGCACTCGGTGTTGCCAGGCGGGAATATATACCTGCCGTGGGAACTGGAAGACCCCAGCATGGTGGTACAACTGACACTGGCTTACTGGGGCCTGGCCGTGGTATGGGTTGCGTTGAGTCATGGTGGCAGGCCAAGAATGGAGGAGCAGGCATGAGTCAGCAGTTTCCGTTGCGAGATACATGGAAGACCCGGGCCATTGTGGGTTTC
>CAYTWV010000497.1:0-3644 GCA_964442235.1 uncultured Myxococcales bacterium
CCGCTCTTGAGTTCAGGCCCCACACACCCAAAAAGTTCCGCGATGAGGTGTCTCGCCCGCCGAACCGCGATGGTTCGCCAGGCAAGAACCACCTGGCGTGCCGAAGACTCGAAGACCTCACTGACACGGCTATAGCCTCCTACCTCCACGACAGAATGATCGCTGGGGGTATTACGGGCAAGACCGCCAACAAGATTCGCCAGGTCTTACGGAGCATGTTTGAATACGCGAGGAAGTATCATGGCTACGTGTGCCCAAATCTCGATTTTAAGAACCCCGTTGAGGGCGTGGAACGTTTTCCCGAGAAGACTCCGCCGATTGTCTGGCTCAAGACTCAGGACATCATTGAGCAACTGGATGCCCTCAAGGATTCCCCGTCAATTAGGACGATGGTCGCTCTATACATTTACGCTGGGCTACGGCGGGAGGAAGCCCTTTGGCTCACGAAAGAGGACATTGACCTGACCACCAAGGTCATCAGAGTTCGGGCCAAGACCGTGGACGGCAAATCATGGGAGCCGAAGACCCGCAAGGACCGAACGGTGCCAATCAGCACCAAGTTGCTGGCGGAACTGATGACCTACGTGCCGTCAGAGAAAAGCGTCTGGTTCTTTTCCACCTCCGAAGGGAAGCAATGGGACCCGGACTGGTTCTCCGAGTGTCTTCGCGGACTCAATAAGGTCGTGGGGCTACCTTGGTCATGCGGTGAATACCGCCATACTTTTGGCAGCCATCTCGCCCAGAAAGGCATCAGCCTCTACAAGATCAGCGAACTGATGGGAAACAGCCCCGAAATCTGCCGCAAGCATTACGCCGCCTTGGTGCCGCAGGACATGCACGATGAGGTTGAGTTTTGACCCTCAGCCCCGCTGTGGACTTGCCCGATCTTTTCGCTAAGATGCCCCGATGATCTGGAAACCGTGGGCCTTCATCACGGTGGCCTTGGCGGGCTGGATGAACCGCCAGCAACAGGAAGTTATCGAGTATCTCACGGAAGAAAACCGCATTTTGCGGGAAAAACTCGGCCACAAACGCATCATCCTCGACATCGGCCAGAAGCGTCGTCTGGCGACGGCGGCGGCGAAGATCGGGCGTAACCTGCTGCGGCAATGCGGCACGCTGTTCTCCCCGGACACGCTCCTTCGCTGGCACCGATGGCTGGTCGCCCGGAAATACGACGGCAGCAAACGTCGCCGTGGGCCGGAGCCGAAGAAGGCCAACAAGGTCCGTGACCTCGTTGTGAAGCTGGCCCAAGAAAACCGAGATTGGGGCTATGGCCGCATCCACGGCGAATTGAAGAAGCTGGGGGAGAGCGTATCGTGGCAGACCGTCAGGCGGATCATGCAGGAGCACGGCCTGCTGGACGATCCCTTCGGCCCCAAACGGGTGTTGTGGAAGGACTTCCTCAAGTCGCACTGGGACAGCCTTTCGGCTTGCGACTTCTTCACCGTGGAGACGTTGGGCCTCAAGGGGTTGACCCGCTACCTCGTTTTTTTCGTCATCGACCTCGCCACTCGGAAGGTCGAAATCGCTGGCATCCACGCCGACCCCTGCGAAACGCAGATGCTCCAAATCGCCCGCAACCTCACCGATGCCGAGACGGGCTTCCTCAAGGACAAGCGGCTCCTGATCCACGACCGTGATCCGCTGTTCACGGCCAAGTTCCGTCAGACCCTCAAGGCAGCAGGCGTTCGCTGCCTCAAAATGCCGAAGCAAAGTCCGAACCTCAATTCTTATTCCGAAAGATTTGTCTGGACCATACAAAAAGAGTGTCTGAACAAAATGATCCTGTTCAGCGAGAAGCATCTCCGCTACGTGATCTCGCAGTTCATGGAGCATTATCATTTGGAGAGACCACATCGGGGGCTGGGCAATCGGCGGATCGTGGAGCCGGACGAACCGCCGTCCGATCAAGGGCTGGTCCTGTGCCGGGAACGCTTGGGCGGGATGCTCAAGACGTATTTCCGACAGGCGGGCTGAAACCTGTAACCACAACACCGATGGCCGAACAGCAGAGGTTTTCTGGTCGGCCCTGAAAGTGTTGGGCTACTGGCTCAGTTCAAGTGGTAGGCACCCGTGAAGACCACTCGGCGGCATACCTGAGTGCAGCGGAGATCGGGGAGTCCCTGCCCTCCAATCTACGCTGCGACCTCCGAGTTCTGACCTCGGAGGTCGTGCCCCACAAACCCTCGAAACGACTGTAGTAAAATGTAGTAATTCCTGCACGCAGATAGCCCAATATGCTCACTATGCCGAGATGACGCCCCGTTGACGCTCGCCCCGCAAACCCTCTCGAAGTATGGATTTCCCGCTAAATCCCCGTGTTTCGGCACATCCCGAAAACCTCACTCGTAGTCCTCATAACCCGGAGGTCGTGGGGATTCAGCGAACGATGAAGACGCATCCCCAAACCAAACTCCTGCTGGGGGCGGCGGGCGCTTACTCCTTCGTCCTCTCGGCACTCAAGCTGCCCTCGGTGACGGGGAGCTGCTCGCATCCCACCGGGATCGGGCTGGGTGCGACGCTCTTTGGCCCGCTGGCGATGACGGTGCTTGGCACGATTGTACTGCTCTTCCAGGCGATTCTGCTCGCACACGGCGGGCTGACGCCGCTGGGGGCGAACGTCTTCTCGATGGCCATCGTCGGCTCCTATGTCGCCTACGGGCTGTACCGTCTTGGCGGGCGCATGGGGCTGCCCGTATGGCTGTCGATCTTCCTGGCGGCTGCCCTGAGCGACCTGGCCACCTACATCACGACCTCCATTCAACTGGCCCTGGCCTTTCCCGATCCAGTCAGCGGCTTCGCGGGGTCGGTCGTGAAGTTCATGGGCGTGTTCGCCCTCACGCAAATTCCTCTGGCCGTCAGCGAGGGCCTGCTGACCCTGGTCGTGATGAACATGCTCAGAAGCTACAGCCGCAACGAACTGGTCGAACTGGCCGTGCTGCCCAAGGAGGCGAACTAATGAAGAGCAAACGGATCAACATCCTGCTTCTGGCGGCGGTGGTGGTTCTGGCCGCCGTGCCCCTGCTGACGATCTCCCGCAAAGACGGCGAAGAGATATTCCAGGGGGCCGATGATCGGGGCCAGCAGATGATCATGAAGATACAGCCGGACTACAAGCCTTGGTTCAGCGGCATCTGGACGCCGCCCAGCGAAGAGATTTCCAATCTGTTCTTCGCGCTCCAGGGCGCTATCGGAGGCGGGGTGCTGTGCTACTACCTTGGACTCAAACGCGGGCAGGCCCGCAAGGCAGAGCAGGCGGGAACCCCTTCGGCAGGCTCAGGGCAGGCCCATGCATCCAATTGACACCAGCGCCCACTCCAATCGCTGGAGTTCTCAGCATCCGCTTCAGAAGCTGTTGCTGGCGGGCGGCACGTTGCTGCTGGCCCTGCTGCTGCCGCCACTGTCGGCCGGGCCGATCATTCTCGTCGGCATGGTCTCGTTGGCCCTGCTGGGAGCGAGGGTGCCGGCCAGGACGTACTTCAGGTTCCTGGGCGTGGCGGCAGCCTTCGCGTTGATGGGGGCCGCACCGCTAGCCGTCAGCGTTGGCTGGGGGGCCAATGGACTGGAACTGGCCTTCTCTCCGCAGGGCGCTGGCACGGCCGTCCACGTGCTGCTGCGCGCCTGGGCGGCGGTGTCGTGCC
>CAYTWV010000498.1:0-3636 GCA_964442235.1 uncultured Myxococcales bacterium
GGCGCGCCGTGAGCGAGCGTTAGCGAGTCGAACGGCTGACCCGACCCTTACCGAGGCCTGGGGTCGCCCAGTCCGTCTACTTCTTCTTGGACATGGCCCTGGTCAAGCGGTTGTACTCTTCCTCAAAATCCGCCCGCAACTCCCGAGGCAGATTGGAGAGGGCGTTCTTCCACCGAATCAGCAGGTCGGCTACCGTCGCCTGGTCATCCAACTCGGCGTGCAGGTAGGTCATGCGATAGAGGCATTGGCAAAGCAGGTGCCAGGCCTGTTCATCGGCTTCGACGGCCCGAGTCAGGCGATTGGCAATGGACAGCGCCGACTCCCAACACTCTGCGGCCTCTTCGGGCTGATGCAATTCGTCCAACGCATCGCCCAGACCCAGATGCAGCAGCGCCAGGTCGTAGTCCACCTGGACCGTGGGAGACGACTGGGCCACCTCCTGCGTGATGCGCAGCGCACGGCGATACAAGGCCGACGACTCTTGGTGGGCCTCTTTGTCCAGCATCAAGTCGGCCACATCGGCCAGTGCATCGGCCAGCGCCAACTGGGCAGTGGGGTCCTGGCCCTGCGCCTGAGCTGCCTTCTCGACCATGGCCAGACACGCCTTCAAGTGGGTCTCCGCTGCCTTCAAATCGTCCCGCTGCCAGGCCGCATGGCCCTGAGCAGAGAGTTCTTCAGCAGTAGGATTGGTAGGGAGATGGTCGGTCATGGCTTTGCCTCCAGGATTAGTTGCGGGCACTCACGAGGGTGCCGGACCAGCAGACGACAGGGGCAGCATAGGGCAGGCTTACCGGGTAAACAAGGGGCGAAGGCGCAGAGCCATGTCGTGGAAGCACGTTCCGGGTCGGCCAAGGATCTGGGCCACATCGGGGGAAACTGGGGCGCACAGGCCCGAACGAACCAGTCTATAGAAACCAATCAGACGTTCGATTCTGGCCGGGGAAAACTGGGCAGCGGCCAGGCCCTGGCGAGCCTGCTCCTCGGACAGCGGAACATAGGCCAGCGGGCGGCCGGCCACTTCGGAGAGCGTCGTCATGATCTGTTCGTGGGACAGCGGGTGCGGCCCCGTCAGGTCGTAGGCTCGATTCTGGTGTTTGGACTGCGTCAAAACAGCGAAGGCGACATCGGCGATGTCCTCCACGTCGATGTAGGAAATGGCAGCGTCTGCTGCCGGAATATGCAGTGCATCAGAGGTCATGATGTCGGCATACAGTGGGCCGTCGGTGAAAAGTTGCATGAACCAGTTCGGGCGCAGATGGGTGTACGCAAATCCCAAAGTCTCGATGGCCAGTTCCAGCTTTCGAAGGCCGAAATCCGGGCGAAGTTGGGCGCCCAACGCAGACAGCAACACCACGTGGCCCACGCCTGCCAGACGGGCCTGCTCCAGAAGTGGAATCGCAGTCAGTTGGGGATTGTCATCGCCGGGTCTCACCACCATAAAGAGGCGGGAAATGCCCTGCACGGCGGGGGCAAAGGTCTGCGGGTCTTCATAGTCGAACTGGATCCAGGTCAAGTTGGGATGGTCCCATTGGCCGGCTTTGCGACTTGCGGCCCTGACGGGAAACCCAGCGGTCAAAAGCCTGCGAACCACCAGGTTGCCCACGGTGCCGGTAGCACCCAGAACCAGGGTCAGCGGCTGTTCCGGGTGGCGAATCGTCTTGTTTTCCATCATGGGGACCTCCTTGGCCCTGTTGGGCCGTGCAAAAGCGAATTTCTCGTTCGCTTTTAGGGTATCAAAACCCAAGCGAGGGGTTTGGCCAACGTGGCCCGCCCCCAGGCAATTGGGCCTACTGCTGGAACAGACTCTTCATGCCGACCAGGTGGTAGGCAGCATAGCGGGTGAGGGCTTCTTGCAACTCTTTGGGGTCCTGGAAGCTCAGCATCAATCGGGTGTGGGTCGCCAGGAACGCTTCATAGACCTGGGTCAGGGTGAAGCGCAGCGCCTTGGAGACTTTTAGTTTCGGGTTCTGGTGGCGGAAATGGGCGATGGCCCTTTTGGCCAAATCCTGGACAAGGTCCTGGCCGAAGTGGGCATAGGTGGTTCCCGCAGAGCCGTTCAGCAACAAAACGACCCGCAGTCGGTTCTGGATGCTGAACTGCATCAGTTCCTGGCTGAAGACCGAAAACGGAGCATCGGAAGCCAGGTCTCGGGCATCCTGGACCCCTTTGAGCGAGTCGATTTTGCGGTGCAGCAAAGTCGTTAGGTGACGCACAAACTCCGGGGGAACCAAGGCGTCGTACAGCGCCTGTTTGCCCGAATAGTAGCGATAGACATTGCCCGCAGAGACCCCGGCTTTGGCAGCGATATCGGCCAGTTTGGCGGCTTGGTAGCCCTTGTGGGCGTATTCGAACAGGGCTGCATCCAGGATGCGTTGCTGGACGTCGTCTTTCAGATATTGCGCCAAGATTGCCGCCTATAGTGAATCCACGGTTCGCTTTTAGCGCGTTGCACACGTCGTGTCAAGCGGAGATGCGGGGGGGACAGGGGCAATCGCATTGTCGTACGGGGAACCCGTGACCCGTCCCCCGTCTGCTCGTAGGCGTCGCCGTTGACGTCGCCGGCCTGCCCTACGAAGCCTTGGCGAAGTAGGGTCGCCGTCGCCGAGCCGCCGCCCCGCCAATGCAGCAGCCGCGGCATCTTACCAGCGGCAGCCTTGCTGGTTTGTGACGGTCAAGTCGACTTGGTAGTCGCCAAAGACTTCGGAGGTGGTCTGGGTGCGTGACAGGGACCATTGCCATATGGGTACGCCATCGGCCAGCAGTGCGGAGACCAGGGTGCCGTCGACCACAAACTTCCCGGCCTTGTCTTCGACCTCACAGGAAATATACGTGAACTGGCTTCCGTGATTGCCGCTGCCCAAGAAGAACGAGAGGGTGCCCGAATCCTGCGGGGTCCATGTCACGGTCAGGGGCTGGCCCGGGGTTAACGTGGGCGGGCATGGGAAGGGGCTGTCTAGTGCGGCAACTCCCGTTGCTTGTACTGTGAATGCTGGCACGTCGGCCCCCGGAGCAATGGCCGTGATAGTCGTCCCCTGGTCATACAGTTCGCCCGTTGTGGGTTCGGGGTCAAAGTGAGGGATGTAATAGTAGTATTGGGTCTCGGGAATCAGGGTGCACGACGACTTCATGCCGGTGACTTCGATGTTTCCGGCGCTGACGGGTGGGACATAGGGTTTGCACGAAGAGGTGGCGGAGTCACACACGTTGCCAGCCAGGCATGGAGGGTCGCACCAGCCCGGCGGGGCAGGCCGAATCAGGCGACACGGGCCCGAAACCACGGAAGAGGCGATAGGTTCCGGCGGGGGCCGCTGGCTCCACCCCATGGCCGAGACATAGGCGAAACACTCTTGAGTGCCGGCGGAACAGGATTCGGAGACACTCACGGTGAAAACCCCTGGGGGTTGGGGGGGTGCGTCGGCGTCGCTGCCCCCGTCTTGGGAATCGCTGACGTCGGTGCCCAACTGGTCGGCAGGCGGTTCGGCATCCGTCGAGGCGTCGCCGGGCAGGGAATCGGTTGGCCCCATGTCGGTCACAGCGACGTCGCCCTGAAGGACCTCTGCGTCCACGATTTGGGGCGGAGTGGACGAACAGCCCAACGCCATCAGAAGCACTCCCACAATGGCCCACCTCGCCGGC
>CAYTWV010000499.1:0-3611 GCA_964442235.1 uncultured Myxococcales bacterium
GGCAAAAAGGAGGGCGATGTCTTCTTCCTCACTTGTCCCCCCGGGTATGTGGTGACCGGCATCAAGGGCTCGGCCAACGAATCTCTTCGCTCTGCTCAACTGGTCTGTTCGCCCTTGGAGAACAAGTGATGGTCAATCCTGGTTGCCCGCTTACCATTGGCATCGCCGGTGGCACCGGTTCCGGTAAAACGACCGTGGCCCAGAAGATCGCCTGCGCCGTGGGCCGTGAAAACGTTGCGACTTTGGACCAGGACTCCTATTACCGTGACTTGAGCCACCTCTCCATCGAGGAGCGTCGCAAGCAGAACTTCGACCATCCCGATGCCCTTGAGTTTTCGCTGTTCCGGGACCATGTGGCGGCCCTTAGGAACCGCCAGGCCATTCAGAAGCCCGTGTATTCGTTCAAAACCTCCACTCGCACGGGCGAAGTAATCGATATCGAGCCTAAAGAAATTATTATTGTCGAAGGTATTCTTTCGTTATGGGATGATCCGCTTCGCTCTTTGATGGATGTTAAGATATTTGTTGATACCGACGATGACATGCGCCTGGTGCGCCGCTTGCTCCGGGACACTCAGGAGCGTGGTCGTTCCTTGGAGCGGGTGATCGACCAGTACACCCACACGGTGCGTCCCATGCATCTGACGTTTGTGGAGCCCACCAAGCGGTATGCCGATATTATCATCCCCGAGGGCGGCATGAATCAGGTTGCCATCGGAATGGTCGTGGCCACGCTGAAACACTGGCTCCGAAACGGACAATATCCGACCTTCGAGTTCTAGCCATGCCCGCACAGCCGGGCCAACTTCTGAACAACTATCGAGTCCTTGGGGTGCTGGGGAAGGGTGCCCAGGGAGTGGTCTATCTGGTCCAGGACCAGCGCCAGGGCCAGAAGTATGCCGCAAAAGTAGCCAGCAAACATCCTCTGGCCCAAGAGCGCCTGCGCCGTGAATCCCAGGCATTGAGTCTGGTTCAATCGCCCTACGTTGTGGGATATGTCCAGGGCGGTTTGGACCGGGACGTTGGCTGGGTGCAGATTTGCCATGTCGTGCCTGGCGTTTCACTGGCCAGAATGGCCACAGGTTTGCCGTTGTGGACGCCCCAGCGACTGGGACGGCTTTGTTGGCAGGCAGCCCAAGGGATTACGGCCATTCATCAATCCGGGATGCTCATGAGGGATTTGGCTCCTTCACAAGTCGTGGTTCATCAGAAAGATTCCGAACTGAACGTCTGCCTGGTGGATTTGGGGCTGGCTCGGCGTACCGATGTTCCCTCGGATTTGACAGAACCCGGGGCCGCACCCGGGACCCCGGGGTTCACAGCACCGGAGTGGGTCTCCGAGGGCACCGGGACCACTGCGTCGGATACCTATTCGCTGGCAGCACTGGTTTGGTGGGTTCTCTCGGGCAAGGCCCCATTTGGTGCGGCCCCGGCGGAGTTGACCTTTGCCCTGCAACTGATGGATGCGCCAGAACCGTTGGACTTGCGGGCGCTGGGCTACACCCTTCGCAACGAAGCCCAAATCAGTCAACTTCTGACACAATGTCTCTCCCCGGACCCCTCTGCACGCCCCCGGTCCCCAGAGGAATTTGCCAAACGGCTTACGCTGTTGTTAAACCAGTGACTTCGTATCTCGGTCCTACCCCTCGACTCGGCCTTTGGCCGGCTCGGGGTAAACGACTGGGGGGCGGAACGGGATATCGGGCCAGTCGTTTAGAACCCTGAGTGATGGCTGTATGTGGGGGAGAAAGGGCTCGGCACCGGTGCATGATCGCCGGTCCCGGTGACGGGCGTCCAAACCTCGGACACTACTTCTTGATGACCTCTACGCCGCCAAGATAGGGCCGAAGGACCTTGGGAATGACCACCGAGCCATCCGCTTGCTGGTAGTTCTCCAGAATGGCGACCAGAGTTCGGCCAATGGCCAGTCCCGATCCATTGAGCGTGTGCACAAATCGGGGCTTCGCCTGCTTGTTGCCATCGCCCGCCGGACGGTAGCGGATGCTGGCGCGCCGGGCCTGGAAATCCTCAAAGTTGGAGCAACTGGAGATCTCTCGGTAGGCGTTTGCCCCGGGAAGCCAGACCTCAATGTCGTAACAACGGGCAGCGCTAAAGCCCATGTCTGCGGTGCACAGCGCCATTACCCGATACGGAAGCTCCAGTAACTGCAGGATTTCTTCAGCGTCCCGTACCAGTGCGTCGTGCTCGGCGTACGAGTCTTCGGGTTTGCAGAACTTGACCAATTCGACCTTCTGGAATTGGTGAACGCGGGTGATGCCTCTGGTGTCGCGCCCGGCGGCCCCGGCTTCTCGGCGGAAGCACGAGGAGTAGGCCACGTACTTGATCGGCAACTGCGCCTCGTCCAGCAGTTCTTCACGGTGGATGTTGGTCACCGGAACTTCTGCCGTGGGGATCAAATACAGGTCGTCGACCCGGTACGCCTCTTCTTCGAACTTGGGCAACTGGCCCGTACCGGTCATGCAAGCTTGAGTCACCAGATACGGGGGCAGCACAGGCGTGTAGCCTCGCTGACTACCCACATCCAGCATGAACATGCCCAAAGCCAGTTCCAGCTTGGCCCCAAGGCCTTTGTACAGCACAAAGCGAGCGCCGCTGACTTTGGAAGCTGCTTCCAAATCCAGAATGCCGACCTGCTCTCCCACTTCCCAATGGGGCTTGGCGGGGAAAGGCAATACTCTGGGCTCGCCCCAAGTCCGCAGAACCACATTGTCATGTTCACTGGTGCCAACGGGAACGGTCTCATGGGGTACGTTGGGGACATAAAGCAGGAAGGTGTCCAGGGCCAACTCGGCATCGGCTACCTTCTTCTCCAACTCCTTCACGGAGTCTGACAGGGTCTTGAGTTCCTCTCGAAGGGTGGCCATGGCAGCGGGATCTTTTCCCGCAGTCCTGAAACCATCAGAGAGCTGGCGCTGCTTAAAGCGGCTTTCTTCGAATTCCTTGAGCGCCTTGCGCCGGTCGTCAAACAACTCCACAAATCGGTCCCAATCAATGGAGGCGTTGCGCTGCCCCATCTTCGTTTTAACCATCTCGAGATTGTCGTAAACCCATCGGAAATCCAGCATAACGCCTCCTAAACGCCCCCATCCGCTCGTTCTTGCCAGTGGCTGGATGTGCGGGGCAACCTTGTGTCTACTTCAGTCGTTCGGCCAGGGCAGAAAGCACCTGCTCCACGGGGAGTGCCGAGAGTTTCTCCAGTTCAGCCCTTGGAAGCCCCCTGGCTTCGGCACCCAGACCGGCCTTCTTGCGGCGGTCCAGAAGCTCAGCCACGAACCGGCTCGGAACCAGTCGCAATCCCCCAAAGGTTTGTGCAGCCTGCTGCACTTTGGCCAGATGTTCGACCAGTTCCAATCGCAGGTAGGCTTGTTCCAGGTCGACGCCACACGAAAGCAGCCCATGGTTGCCCAAGGAGAGCACGTCGTACAACTCGCCCAGCGAGCGCACCTGCTGTTTGCTTTCGACGCTTCCGGGAAGAACCACGGGTGCCAAGGGAATTCGGTCCCCCAAGCTGACAATGGCTTCGGGAGTCACTCTGGGGTCCACTTCAAGGCCCACGCAGCCCATGGCAAAAGCGACGGGAGGGTGTGCAT
>CAYTWV010000500.1:0-1779 GCA_964442235.1 uncultured Myxococcales bacterium
GGCAGCAACGCGTGTTGTCGGCCATCGTGCCCTCACCCTGCCCTCTCCCGTCGGGAGAGGGGATTTATCCATCATCCATCCCAAATCAATTCAGTTCTGCGGGCTCTCGTCTCGTGGCGGCAGGACAAGGGGGGGCTCAGCGGTTGGGGCGTCGACGACGGGGGCCGCTGGCTGCTTGGTGGTATCTTCGGACTTCACATCTTCGTCGGGTGATTTTGTATCGGTTTCGGGCTGGGGTTCCACTTTGCCTTTGGGCGGGCGTTTGTCACGGATTCGGGGTTTCTCCGGGGCCTTTTCTTCTTCGGTATCAGAAAAGTCGATGACCTGGACCGGCCCATCGGAGATCTCGTCAACAGGTTGCTCGCCTTCGATGGGCACTTCCGGAGTTTTGACGGCCTCACCCTTCTTCGGTTTGGCGCCTTTGACGGGCGTTTTGGGGACGGCAGACGGCACCGTCTTGTCCGGGATGTCCGTTGGCAAAGACTGGCTGGGTACCAGCGACGTCGCCTTCTGCTCCAGAACTTCCAGCAGAGGAGACAAGGCCGGGGCCGGCGGCTCTTCAGGGGCCACGGGCTGAAGACTCAGAATCTTTTCAGGAACCGCCGGCGCCTCGGGCGCGGGTTCTTCGATCTCGGGGGTTGCATCCAACTGAGGTTCCGACGGCAGAATCAGATTGTCCACTTCACCCACGGGTCTGACCTTTGTGGGCAAGTCCCTCTCTTTGGGCTTATCGAACTGGGTCTTGGCGGCTGGCGGAAGCAACAGATAGATCAAGCCAGCCAGGACCAGCACTCCGAAGCCCCCCAATGCGATGGGACCCCAGGCTCGGCTGGCCACCGAGGGGATATGCTCGGGCACGGTGTGCCATGCGGGCTGCGAGACCGTCAACCTGCGGGCGGAAAGCACACTTGAACCAGCTCCCATTTTGGAGGTGTACATCTGGTAGATGCGATCGGCGGTGGGAAGCTCCCGGTCCTTGCTTTGGATGGCGGCGTGGATATCGGCCGGTGCCAGGCGGGCCAGAAGTTGGCTTCCTGCCAGGACCAGTTCGTACTGGAGGGGTTCTTCCATGGTCTTTTGCTGTTTCAGCCGGAAGACCTCATGGGAGAGTCCCAGTCCGTTGACCGGAGCCAGGGACTTTTCGTCCAGGCTTGTCTTTCCGGTCAGCCCATGCTCGCCAAGGCGAGAGGCAGCATGTTCGGGGGTCGTGATTCCAACCGTGACATCCTGCGTTCTAAGGAAAACGGTGGTCGTGCCCGAGTTGGCCACAGCCAGGGTGCCGGGAGAAACCAGAACCGCCGCTGCGGAGACCAACAAGTCGTCCACGGCCGGGTTCTGGATCTTTTTGGTGTAGACCATCCGATTTGCGGCCTGAAACGCCGAGTCCAACTGTCGCTGCGGGGATTCGGCGGGATCTGGACACGCCAACGTACCCGTAATTGCGGACAATGCTGCCTGAAGCAGTCCTAAGGCCGCCTTGTCGGTCCGGCCCACTTCGGCGATGACAAACGCTTCCCGCTCCCCGGGGAGGTCCATATGCAACGCCACGGCATTGCGCTGGGCTCCTTCACCTTGGGAAATATCTACTCGAAATCGCATCTGCGCTCCGTTTGCACACCCGTGCCTGGGGCATGATAGCTCAGCGTGCCAGAGCGGTAAAGAAAAGTGGCCAGCGGCCGAGGGGCTTTCTTGCTTGACCCACCCCCCTAATGCATTTAAAGTGCGCGCACGATTCGGGACAGCGTCCGAACAACGCAAGTGGCTCCCGGTGGAAGGACT
>CAYTWV010000500.1:1789-3583 GCA_964442235.1 uncultured Myxococcales bacterium
AAGGACTACGGAACGCCTAGGAGGGCAAGGGAATGATTCGAAAAGAAGGCAAGTTGCTGTTCACGTCTGAGTGTGTGACCGAAGGCCATCCGGACAAACTTTGTGATCAGGTATCTGATGCCGTTTTGGACGCGATGCTCAAGGTAGACCCTAACTCGCGCGTGGCCTGTGAGTGCCTTTCGACCACTGGCATCGTCATGGTGGCGGGTGAGATCACGACAAACGCCTACATCGAGATCCCCGACGTGGTTCGCGACACGATCAAAGAGATCGGATACACCAATGCGGACTTCGGTCTGGATTATAAGTCTTGCTCGGTGCTTACGGCCATTCATCAGCAGTCTCCGGACATTGCTCAGGGCGTCGACGAAGGCGCTGGCCTGTTTCAGGAGCAGGGCGCTGGCGACCAGGGATTGATGTTTGGTTACGCCTGCACGGAAACGCCTGAACTGATGCCGTTGCCGATCATGCTGGCCCACGGGCTGACCCGCAAGCTGGCCGACGTTCGCAAGGCCAAAGAAGTGGGCTTCCTTCGCCCCGATGGCAAGTCTCAAGTGACCATCGAGTATATGGACGGGAAACCGCTGCGTTGTGAAGCCATCGTGGTTTCCTCTCAGCACGATCCCGAGCCGTCGTACGAAGACCTGCGTCACGCCATTGTCGAGCGAGTGATCAAGCCGATCATCCCGGCCCACCTCATCGACAAAGAGACCAAGATCTTCGTGAACCCCACGGGTCGTTTTGTGGTGGGCGGACCCCACGGCGATACGGGCCTTACGGGCCGCAAGATCATCGTGGACACCTACGGCGGATACGAGTGCCATGGTGGCGGCGCCTTCTCGGGCAAAGACCCGTCCAAGGTGGACCGTTCGGCAGCCTATTTTGCTCGTTACGTCGCCAAGAACGTCGTGGCGGCCGGCCTGGCCGAGCATTGCTCGGTGCAGGTAGCCTACGCCATCGGTGTGGCTCGCCCCGTGGGTCTGCGCATCGAGACGTTCGGCACCGAGAAAGTGCCCGTCTCCAGGATTGAAGCGCTGGTGAAGAAGCACTTCGACTTCCGTCCCAAGGCCATCATCGAGAAGTTGCAGCTTCTGCGGCCCATCTACACCAAGACGGCGGCCTACGGTCACTTCGGGCGCAACGAACCCGAATTCGCCTGGGAAGCTACCGACATGGCCGAGACTCTGGCGCAATAGTCCCCCGCCCCTCGATGTTGATCACCGACCCCGACATTTTGGCAGGCGTCGCCTCGGACTATTCCGGCGTGGTGGGGTCTGCCATCGGGTTGTTCCGCCCGACCACCCAAGCCGAACTGCTGACCTTTGTCCAAGACTCCATCGGCCAGCGGCGCCCGATGCTGCCCGTGGGCCTGCAAACGGCCACCACGGGTGCTGCCGTGCCGCAAGGGGACGTGGTGTTGTCCATGGCACGCCTTGCCGGCGTTTGTTCCATCGACAAACAGCGCATGCTGGCCGAAGTTCTGCCCGGGACGATCACCGGCGATCTGAAGCGAATGGTGGAACAAGAGGGCCTGTTTTACGCCCCCGATCCCACGTCGGAAAACGAGTCGACGCTGGGTGGGAACATCGCCAGCAACGCCTCGGGGGCCCGCACCTTTCGCTGGGGCATGACCGGGGCCTGGGTGGCCGGAATCGAAGTGGTCACCGGCGCAGGCAAGGTCCATACCTTCTGGCGACGAGACGTTGACAAAAACACCGCTGGTTACGGACCCTTCCAGGACCCCGTCTCGCTGTTTGTAGGCAGCGAAGGGACGCTTGGCATCGTGACCCGGGC
>CAYTWV010000501.1:0-3574 GCA_964442235.1 uncultured Myxococcales bacterium
GTTGCGACGGCGCGTACAGACGGGTGCCGTGGCGGTTCGGGCGGGCGCGCCCGCTGCCGAGAAGGGCAGGTGAACAGCGCGTTCGCACGCGGGGGTGTGCGGATCCACGCACGTTGCGCGGGCCGCGGAGGCGGCACCATGGGAGGCAAAACGGCGAAGGCCCCAGGCGACTGCCTGGGGCCTTGCTCTGAGCGGGGTGGACGGGACTCGAACCCGCGGCCTCCGGCGTGACAGGCCGGCGTTATAACCAACTTAACTACCACCCCGTCTGTCAAACAACGGCGGCACTTTTATCACGCACCGGCCCGCTGCGCAAGAGTTTTTTGAATCGTGCCCCCAAAAAAAGTTTTGGGGCGTTCCCTGGCCCTGGTCCAACGCCGCCCAAGAACCCCAGTCGCCAGCCGAACTCCATTTCGTGGGTGGATTGGTATTGGCGGGGCCCCTTGATTTCCACGTACGCCTGCCCCTAATGTTGCGGCCAGTCCATAGGTGTTGGAGGAATCGCTTGAGCATCAATCGGTGTGACGTGGTCCTGGTGGGTGGCGGTATTATGAGCGCCACCCTGGGCAGCCTGCTGAAATCGCTGGTCCCGGAGTGGTCGATCCACGTGTTCGAACGGCTGCCTGCCATCGCCTTCGAGAGCAGCCAGTCCATGAACAACGCGGGCACGGGCCACGCCGGCAACTGTGAACTGAACTACACTCCTCAAGCGGCCGACGGCGCCGTCTCGATTGACAAGGCGCTCAAGGTAAACTCGGCTTTCGAGGTCAGCCTGCAACTCTGGTCCCATCTGGTGCAGTCGGGCCGAATCCCCGATCCCCGGGCCTTTTTGAACCCGGTTCCCCACGTGGCCTTCGTCTGGGGCCAATCGAACGTGGATTTCCTCAAGGCCCGCCATCTGGCCATGTCGTCTCACCCGATGTTCGCCGACATGCAGTTCTCTGAAGATCCCGCCGTGTTGCGCGAATGGATGCCGCTGGTTATGCAGGGTCGAGATCCTGAAATACCCATCGCTGCTACCCGGGTCCGACGCGGAACCGACGTGGATTTTGGCCAACTGACCCAAGCTCTCTTTTCGGGGTTGCAGCAGCACGACGGCGTGCAAATCCACCTCAGTCACGAAGTTAAGGCCCTTCGGCGCAGCTCCGATGGTTGGCTTCTGGAAGTCCGAGATCTGACCTCGGGGGCGCTTCGGGAATTCCACGCAGGGTTTGTGTTCCTGGGTGCCGGCGGGGGGGCGTTGCCGTTGTTGCAGAAGTCTGGCATCCCCGAGGCCCGTGGATACGCCGGCTTCCCCGTCAGCGGCCAGTGGTTGGTCTGCCGGAACCCCGAGATCATCGCCACGCATCAGGCCAAGGTGTACGGCAAAGCGGCAATCGGGGCGCCGCCCATGTCCGTGCCGCATTTGGATACTCGCTACTGGAACGGCAAACCGGCGTTGCTGTTCGGGCCCTTTGCCGGCTTCACCACCAAATACCTTAAACAAGGCTCCTATCTGGACCTGTTCAAGTCGCTGCGTACCCACAATCTGGGCCCCATGCTGGCCGTGGCTCGAGATAACATGGACCTGACCCGTTACCTGATCGGGCAAGCCATGCAGTCCCAAAAGAGCCGCATGGAGGCCTTGCGAGAGTACTATCCTCTGGCCCGGGACGACGACTGGGAACTGGCCGTGGCGGGCCAGCGCGTGCAAATCATCAAGCGGGACAAACTGCGCACGGGCAAACTGGAATTCGGTACCGAAGTGGTCACAGCGGCAGACGGTTCCCTGGCGGCCTTGCTTGGGGCTTCGCCGGGGGCCTCCACCGCTGCGGAAACCATGCTGGAACTGATTCATCGTTGTTTCCCCGAGCGTGTCGAAACCCGGGAATTTCAGGCCAATCTGCACCAGGTCGTTCCCTCGTGGGGTAACGATCTGACCCGAAGCAGCACCACTCTGCTATCTGTGCGCGATCGGGTCAACCCGTTGCTTGGGTTGAACCACTAGGCAATGGCCCTGTTTCGGCGTGGAACCTTCCGCTCAGTGGTTGCACACCGTTGAACGCACAGACATCAGCCTGTAGACCAGGTCTTCGCCCATTCCCACGTAGACCATCAACCAACCGCTGCCATGCCGAACCACCGCTGGGTCCCTTGTGCTGAACGCATCCGGGCCATGTTCCGACAACTCGACCGAGAGCCCCACTTTCTGCCAGACCAGTCCCTGGCTGGAGCGGGCCAGGGCGATTCGATAGGGACCCGGGTTGGTTTTGCTGGTGTCGTAACCGCCATACCAGAGCCAATACTGATCCTCGTGGAAAACAACGGCCGATTGGGCCACCGCTGTGTTGTCCAACTCACCCGCACTTCCCTTGGTCAACACCGGCCCCGCAGGATCACGAGTCCAAACCACCCCATAGGCGGAAATGGCCCTGCCCAGGGCGTATCCCTGACCATCGAAACCTGTATAAAACAGCAGGTACTGGTCATCCACATGGATTACGGCTGGATGCAGAACCGAGTACATGTCGAATCCGGGCTCTCCTGACGCCGCAAACTGTGAATTAGGGACCGCCGTGAAACTGTGTCCATCGCTGCTTTCAGACAACTGGATAGAGCCGGCCCCGTGCCAAAGGCGGAAAACGCCATTCTCGTGCAGCACTGCCAGGGTGCCTGCATCGTCTGCCAGGCCCGCCAGCGGGCCCAAATCACTCCAGATCTGGCCGTCGACCGAGGTGGCATGCCTGGCTTGCCATGAGGTGGGCGAAAGATACTGTACGTAATACAGATGTAAGATTCCATCTACGCTGACCAATGCCGGCGAGCGATACCCCAGCGCCGAGCCAGTGCCCAACGGAGGCTCCAGCACCAGCGTCGGCTTCGCCCAGTTCCATCCATCCATGGGGTAACCGGACAGGGCCGAGGCAGCGGGCTGCGGATCGATGCCTTGGCACGGATCGCCTCCTTGCTGGTCCGGCACGTCGGCGCCGAAGTCCCCCTCGGAATCCTTGTTCACGCACTCGCCGTCCACACAGTCCCCAAGTTGGTCCGGCGACCGGCCATCTGCCACCGTGTCTGCCGGGGGGGCAACGACCTCTTCAGGAGTGTTCGTATCGGCCAACGCTGCGGTGCCATCGGGTGGCCCACGATCGACGACGTCGTGCTTCTGCGGCGAAGGCTGGGGGTTGGATTCCAGACAACCAGGGGTCCAAATCAGGAGTATCAGTGGCAACAGTCGGCGCATCGGATGCCCCCTTCATTTCCCCGTGGATGGCCAGCGCAGGACCGATTCTGGAAGGGCGGGCCCAAAGGCCAAGCCCATGCGCCGTGCCCATTTTCCAAAATAGAAGCTGTACTTTGAGGTGGGCGAAACAGGGATTGAACCTGTGACCATCGGCGTGTAAAACCGGCGCTCTACCGCTGAGCTATTCGCCCGCAAACAACGCTGCCACCTATACCCGCACACGGTGGCGGTTGTCAAGGGGAAGGGGATTTTGCGGGTGCGAAGGGCAGCGTGGCAATTCCCGGCGGGGTTGGGGTTTGGGGAAGGGGCAGCCGCCACTTCCCCATTGGCAATCCCGCGGCGAAGCCACCT
>CAYTWV010000502.1:0-3567 GCA_964442235.1 uncultured Myxococcales bacterium
GTTATTGTGGACGTGCTGTTACCCACTCCCTGACGGTCGTGGCACTGATTAGTACGCTACGTGATCCCCAAGCCTGGACTTTTTCGACGGCCCCTCACGGCCTGCCCCGAGCGAAGCCGAGGGGGCGTGGCACAGACACACCGGGGCGGCCCAGGAACACGATGGCACCTGGCGCCAATCGACGCTGTCACCAGTGCTTCGCTGCGCTGCCATTCGTTTTTGGGCGGCCGTCCTGCTTACGTTGACCTTCGTGCTGACTTCACAGCCTGTTTTCGCCCAGGACCCCGGTGCAACGGCCCGGGAAGACGAGATGTTCGGTGAAGAGCCCAAGGCCGAAGAATCCCCCATCGAAGAGGGCCTTGAACCCATCGGATCCGCTGCCGAAGAGGCCATCAAGGCCGAGGCCACCCGGGACAAACTGCAAATGGGTGGAATGCTCTATTTGCGGTTCTCGGGCTCGCAGGCGCAAGAGTGGGATGGTCCCACGTTGTCGTCGCCCACGCTGATGGACGTCTACCTGGATGCCCGCCCCAGCGACCGGGTTCGGGGTTACGCCCGAGGTCGCCTGACTTACAATCCGTTGGCAGCGGCGTATTTGCCGGGAATCTCGCCCGAACCCGATGTCACCACTACCACGTTGGACCAGTTGTTCATGCAATTCGATGTGGGGCGCTGGATGTTTCTGACCGTGGGCAAACAGCCCGTACGCTGGGGAACCAGCCGTCTTTGGAATCCTGTGGATGGCGTCAACGCCTCCAAGAAGGATCCGCTGGCGCTGTTTGATGAACGGACAGGAATCTCAATGGTTAAAGCGCAGATCCCCCTCGAGGCCTGGGATGCCAATCTGGTAGCGCTGCTGATGATTCAAGGCGAGGGCCAGTGGGACGACTTTGGGGCCGCACTGCGATTCGAGAAGGCGCTGGCCACGGCCGAGGTGGCCCTTAGCGGCGTGTTGACCCAACGAAGCAACCAGATGACGTTGGCGGACCGTATTGCGGGCACCGACCCGGGGCAACATCGAGAGGCCCAGCTTGGACTGGACTTGTCGGCCGGAATCTGGGACTTGGACGTTACGGCTGAAGCGGCACTGACCTTCCTGGAAGACTCAGGCGACGTGCGGAGGCAGCTATTTACGGCGGGCGATTATGACGCGCTGGTGATGGCTTCCGTGGGTGCGTCATACACATGGAAGTATGACTCGACGGACTATCTGCTGATTGGGGCCGAGTACTTCTACAACCGGGATGGACGAGGCGACAAAGAAGAGTACCCCATGGGCCTTATCACGGGGGCCGTCACGCCGTTTTACATGGGCCGCCACTATGCTGCGTTGTATTTTGCCCTTCCCATGCCCGGAGAGTGGAACAACACGACGTTTCTGCTAAGCACCGTCTCGAACCTGACCGACTTTTCGGGCACCACCCGTTTCGACGTCAGCACCGAGTTGCTGACCTGGATTCGCCTGGAGTTATATGCCTCGGGCAACTGGGGAACCAAGGGCGGCGAATTCCGATTCGGGATTGAAGACGACCCGGCCTTGCCCGGCGTCAATATTCCGTATCCGCTGTTCACGACGGGTCTGAACCTGCGAATGTCAATGTAGTGTTCCCCGGCTCCTGTTTTTCCCCAATCTTCCCTTGACGCGCCAGCCCCATTCTGTGCTAGGTTCACCCGGAATTCTGTCGAGAGGGGGCCTGTTGGCTTCCCTGACTCGCCCTTTGGAGGAAAGACTTGAAGACTCCTGAGCAAATGACCCCGCGGGACTACGCCAGTCTTGGGTTCAAGTGCGGGCTTGAAGTGCACCAGCAGTTGCGGACGACCAAAAAACTCTTCTGCCACTGCCCGAATACCACCTACACCGACGCCTATGACGCGGAGATTCTGCGTCACATGCGGCCCACACTTTCCGAGTTGGGCGAGTATGACCCCACGGCCTTGATGGAATTCAAGACCCGGAAGAACATCACGTACCGGATCAACCGGGATACGGTCTGCACCTACGAGATGGACGACACCCCCCCGTTCCGGCTGAACCCCGAAGCCCTGGATATCGCCCTCGAGATCTCCATGTTGCTTAAGCTCAACATGATTAACGAAGTCCATATTGCCCGAAAACAATACCTGGACGGGTCCATTCCCACGGGTTTCCAGCGCACCACGATTCTGGGTGTGAATGGCTGGATTCCTTTCCGGGGCCGCCGGGTGCCCATCCGTCAGTTGGGGTTGGAAGAGGATTCGTGCCGGGAAGTCTCCGACGTGGGTCACAACCGAACCTACATCACTGACCGACTGTCGATCCCGCTGATTGAAGTGGTGACCGAAGCCGAGATGAAGACGCCGGAAGAAGCCGAGGCCGTCGGCCAGATCATCCGAGCGTTGACCCGCTGCACCGGCAAAGTCCGCACGGGCATCGGTGCTGCCCGACAAGACGTCAACGTCAGCGTGACGGGCGGCACTCGAGTGGAGATTAAGGGCGTGCCCCGAATCCCCATGTTTGTGGCCCTGACGCACTATGAGGCCCTGCGACAGCGGGCGTTGCTGGATATCCGAGACGGCTTGCTGAACCGGGGCCTGACCCTGGAAGAGTTCAAGCCGACGGTGCACGAAGTCACCTCCATCGTGAAACAGACGCACTTTGCGCCCATCCGCGCCGCAGCGGACCAGGGCTTGCCCGTGATGGCCATTCGCCTGCCCGGGTTCCGGAATGTCTTGAACACCGAGACGGGCCCCGACGTGGCATTTGCCAGAGAGTTTTCGGGCCGAATCCGAGTGGTCGCCTGCATCGACAGCGTCCCCAATCTGGTGTGGAGCGACAGCCCCACGGTGACTCTGGCCTACCGCCTGTGGGAGCGAGTCCAGCGAGAAGTGGGTGCCACCGAAGAGGACTGTGTGGTGCTGGTCTGGGGACAGCCTCGTGACGTGCGCACAGCCGCGAACGAAGTTGTGGATCGGGCTAAAGAAGCTCTGATGGGCGTGCCCTCGGAGACCCGGCGGGCGCTGAAAGATGGCTCTACGGAATTCGAACGAATTCTGCCCGGGCCCAACCGAATGTACCCCGACACCGACTTGCCCCCCATCGCTTTGACCACCGAACGGGTAGAGCGAATTCGCGCTCAGCTTCCCATGCCTCCGTGGGAGTTGGAAGAGGCGTACAAGGCGTGCAATGTGCCGCCAAGCCTGGCCCACTCCATGGTTTTGGATCCTCGCCGGAAGGTGTTTGAGCAAGCCCTTTTGATTGCCAACCTGGATGGCTGCGCCGTGGCCCGCATCATGGGCCAGACCATGCGCCATCTGCGCCGCAAACGAGTGGCCGTTGACAAGATTCCCGATGCGACCTTGCTGCGCCTGTTCGAATTGCTGGCCCAGGCCCGCATTACGGCCTCGGCCTTCCCCAAGGTGCTGACGGCCCTGGCCCGTGCCCCCCAGCTTGCGGCTGACGAAGCGGTGGACCAGGTTTTCCCGCCCATTCCGCCCGAACCCACGCTGGAAGAAAAGGTCGCAGCGGCCCTGGCTTCCATCCCGGCACCCGAGTGGAAACGAGGGAATCCGAGCAAAGAGTATCACATC
>CAYTWV010000503.1:0-3561 GCA_964442235.1 uncultured Myxococcales bacterium
CTCGCTGTACTTAAGTATGGCCTCTCGGTGGACCACTGTGGTGTATGCAATTACTCCTGCCCCGGCGTCGCCAACGGAGTGACCTATTGTGACTCGGTACCGGCCACACCCGTGTGTGGTGTGGCTTCCTGCGACCTGGGATATTTCAATTACTTGGGCCTGGCGTGTCTTCCTGTGCCCACTCAGGCTTTGTGTAGAGCCTGCCTGAGCGACGTAGACTGCGAGGGTCCCGCCGACCGTTGTGTGCCCCTGACCGATGGCGGTTTCTGCGGCAGAGACTGCGGCGCCGGAAGCATCTACTCCGATGCCGGTTCCACGCTATGCACCGGCGCTGCCGGGACCCAGGATTGCTGCCCCGACGGGTACGTGTGTACCGATCTGGCGGGCAGTTTCCAGTGTGTGCCTCAGTCCGGCAATTGCAACTGCCTGGAAGACGGAGTCCTGGAAGCATGTGCGGTTGCCAATGTGTACGGTTCTTGCCCGGGCCAGCAGACCTGCTCGCTGGAAGGCGGGACGCTGGTCTGGAGCGGGTGTGTGGGCCCCAAGACCCCCTCGGCAGAACTTTGCGACGGAATCGACAATGACTGTGACGGGCTGGTAGACGGAGCGGACAGTTCCTTGGACCTGACCAGCAGTCCCACGGGATTGACGGTGTGTTTCAACGGCCCGGGATGTCAGGGAGAATGGCTCTGCTCGGGCTCGGACTGGTTCTGCTCTGCCAAGAGTGCGGGCATAGAGATTTGCGACGGCCAGGACAATGATTGCGATGGGCTTGCCGACAATGGATTCCGCGACCCGGTATCCGGGCACTATCTCTCGGCTCAACATTGCGGCACCTGCGGATTCGGATGCGCTCAGGCCATTCCCAACTCGGTCAGCACCGTCTGTACATTGTCTGCGGGTGTACCCGTTTGTCAGGCCACCCAGTGCCTGGAGGGGTACTTCCCCGCTGCCGGTGGCACATTCTGCAGACCCCTTGTCGACACCCTGTGTCAGCCCTGCACGGACCAGTCCAGTTGCCTGGTTCCTTCCAGCCTCTGTATCGATCTTTCGGGCGCTGGCGGCGAACGGGCATGCGGGCGCTCGTGTGCCGCGGATTCGCCTTTTGGAAGCAGTTGCCCCTCGGGGTATACCTGTACATTTGTTCAGGGTTCGCTGCAGTGTGTTCCGGACACCGGAAGCTGCGCATGCAACGCCGAGAGTGCCGGGCTGGGCCTGAATCGCTCGTGCACCATGGCAGGCGGTTGCCTGGGCGTTCAAGAGTGCAAAGCTGTTGGATCGGGCGCTGGCACGACATACGAGTTCACTGCCTGCTCTGCGGATCTGACCAGCCCCGAAGTGTGCGACGGCATCGACAACGATTGCGACGGCGCCATGGACGAAGGTTACACCGATGCCATGGGCGACTATTCGTTCATCGACAACTGCGGCGGATGCGGAAACAACTGTCTTCTGCTTTGGACCGAATCGGTCCATCACGCCACAGGTGCCTGCATTGATGGGCTCAATGGGTATTCGTGTGAGATTGCGTCCTGCACCACGCTTGGCGGGTTGGAATGGGTCGATGTCAACGGCTTCAAGTCCGACGGATGTGAGTGCGTGCGGGCGGTGGGACAGATCGGCGTGGATGACCCCGACGAGGTCTTCCTGGATCCCGTCACGAACCTGCCTTCGTACCCTTCACCTGGCGCCACCTTTGTGGACCAGAATTGTGATTGCGTCGACGGTGTTGTCGCCGACGCACTCTTTGTCAGTGCGGCAGCTGCAGCGGGTGGTAATGGCTCGCTGGCAACTCCCTACAAGACCATTGGGGCCGCCATTGCGGCCTTCGGGGCATCGGGCAAGAAGTACATCCTGGTTGCGGGCGGAGTCTACGAAGAGAACGTGGTCCTGACCACAGGCGTGAAGCTGCACGGCGGTTATGCGCCCAACTTCCGTAGCCGAAGCGTCGTCTCCTACCCCACCGAGATTCGGGGCCAGCTTCCGAATTTTGCGGACCCCAACGCCCCGCGAGCGGCGGTTACAGCCAAGTCACTGGCTGGGCCGGCGGCCACGGTGGTAAGTGGTTTCGTGATTCGAGGTGCCAGTATCACGATCAAGCCTGCGGCCAGTTCTGCCGCAGGATACGCAACCTATGCGCTGCTTGTGGTGGATTGCAACAATACGCTCCGCCTGAGAAACAACCGCGTTCTCGGCGGTGTGGGCGGCCAAGGCACCGACGGGACTTTGGGAAATGCCGGCGGCGTGGGCGGCGCAGGCACTGCTGGTGCCAACGCCGGGGCATGCAGATCCGGCGGGTCCGGTGTTTGCACCAACCAGTTCCAGGCTGGCGGCAGCGCCGGCGCCAATGGGTCATGCAGTAGTGCCCAGGTGAATGGCCACAAAGGTGGGGACGCCAACTGCCCCGTCTTCAACCAACCCTCCTATTCGGGGTTTGACGCCGCCGTGGATGGGGCACCGGGCTACCATTGGAGCTTTGATAGTGGTTCTAACAACTCTTGCTCGGGCCATATTACCGAAGCTGGCTTCCCCAATGCCATAAAGAGGCTCAGTGGCGGCGACGGCAAGAACGGCCTGGCCGGCAGCGACGGCCTGCAGGGCAACGGCTGCACCGACGCACTGGGCAGCGTAAGCTCTGGGGCGTGGGTTGCGCCTTCCGGGGCGGCTGGCGCTGGCGGGGTCCACGGTATTGGGGGTGGCGCTGGGGCTCCCTCTGGCGGCGTGGACAGCAGCAATCCCACCGCTGCGACCAACGAGAACATCGTCTCGTATACGCAAGGTGGCACCACCATTACCGTGAAAGAATACAATGGCGAGCTATACAAGCTGGGCGCGGGTGGTGGCGGCGGCGGTGCTGCCGGGTGTGGCGGAACGGGTGGCCAGCCGGGTGGTGCCGGCGGTGCATCGTTCGGCCTGTTGATCACCTGGACGGCCCCCGGCAGTTTCGCAAGTTTCCCTGTGGTCGAGGGTAACGTCATTCGGCGTGGCCAGGGCGGCGACGGTGGCACCGGTGGATTCGGCGGCACGGGCGGCTTGGGCGGAGACGGCGGCCAGGGCGGGACATCCGAAGGGTTCTGGGTGGACTACCGCGGTGGTTCGGGCGGTCGAGGCGGCACAGGCGGATTCGGCGGCGGTTGCGGCGGCGGATGCGGCGGCCCCTCGCTGGGCCTGGCCTCGTTTGGTCATCCCCTGGCGCAGACCCCAACGTACACTTCGGGCAACGCCTTCGAGTTGGATGAAACCTCGCTCACAGGCGGAACGGGCGGCGAAGGTGGTGCATCAGGCACCACAAATCCCGCTGCCACGGGTGTGATGGGTGCCGCTTACAATTTCTACTCCAAACCCCAGTAGTTCCCGCCCCCTCTACTACCCTACGCTTTCCCGAGAATAACAGGCCCCAAGGCCGCGGCCTTACGACGCGCCCACATAGGGGTGACCGCGGCCCATCCCGCCTTCGCCAAAGCTACGGCGTGACGGGCCCGCCCCCGCCAGACGTCGCACCTGCTACCCCGGCCTTACGACGCGCCCACATAGGGGTGACCGCGGCCCATCCCGCCTTCG
>CAYTWV010000504.1:0-3552 GCA_964442235.1 uncultured Myxococcales bacterium
GCCATCCTCGACCTCCAAGAGCTCCTTCCGGAAGTCGAATGATGACTACACCGCTGCGAAGGTTCGTGGCATCGTTGCATCCCACTTCAGCTCCGAAGTGGCCGGCAAAGTCCTGTAGCATCCCACTTTTGGCGGAAAGTGGGATACAAAGCACGGTTGCGTCCCAATTTGGGCATCAAGTGAGATACTGATGTGGCGAACATGAATAATTCCATCCACTTCCGCATCGCCCAAAACGGAGATTTTCCTTCTCCAGGGTCACTATGTCCACTCGACTCGGCCCCTTTGGGGCCTCGCTCGTGGCAGCCTGCCCCGAGTTCATCGAGGGGGCCACTTCCCGCCGGGGCCCTGAAGCCGGTGGTGGGGCGGACGTCCCTCTGGCCCAGGCTGGCCAGGCCATCTCGTACTTCGGGAAGGGGCACGCTATGGGGAAGGTGGTGATTGGGGGGTGAGGGGCCGGGGGATGCCGTGACACTTTCTACCGCCAAATCGCGTCTCTAAGGGAAGGTCCTACGTGACGTTTCCCGGGTCATTGCCCGGCCATGCGAGCTTAAGAAGGCGTTCCACAAGGGTGTCTCGAAATGCTCCAAGCTCCTGGACGGACAGGGGACGCACCAGATCCAGCGAACTGAGGTCAAGACCGATGCCGGACAGTACCCACGCCAAGGTCGATGGGTCCATCCCGGCGTCCTTCCGAGAGGCCTCAGGAAGGAATACGAGAACGTCGATTCCAAGTCGTGAAATGAAAAAGAGATCAACGAGATCCTTAACATCAGACCGACCCAAGATGGCGCATAACTTGTTTGCCGTTATTTCCTCAATTGCATCCACACGATGGTGCATTATAAACGGCTTAGAATTCAGGGGTACCAACTGCGCTACGGTGTCATGGACAATATCGACGAGAGTGGATTCCTCGCCATGTTGCACACGCATGCGTCGAAAACCCGGCCAGGTGCGTGAGTATTTCCAGTTGAAGTGGGGTGAGGCACCTATGCAGAAAAGAATCCACGGGCCCTCCACTGGTTCAGCAACCACTCCCAGAACACCCGGCTGCGGCCCAATCCCGGGGCAATCACTGCCCATTCCGCTGCAAGCAGTTCTGGCGTCACAAACTTCCAGACGTCCTCGGGCCGTGCTTCCCTAAGCAGCTCCCGCAGAAGAGCCGGTCTGGCTGGATCCCCGGGATCTCCAAGAATCCTCCGGAACGTGGGCTCATCCATGGCCCTCTCAAACAGAAAGTAGGGCCTTGGTTGCCCGTCGATGCTGCCTGTAGTTAGGGACTGAACTGGCATGGCCATCTTCTACCTCACGGCGTCCAGTATGGTCGCAGCAGCTTGTGGTTTCAAGCGCGGCAGCTATGCGAGGCTTGGGGAGGGTGGCCGGCAAAGTCCAACAGTGCCCCAACTCTAGCCCACCCGGGCACCCCAATCCCACCGCCCCCCAGGCGCTCATCTCGGCCCGCAAAGCGGCCCCGAGGCGACTTGGCTCAGCCGGTTTTGAACTGGTCGGCAGTTTCGACGTGACTGAATCGACCGAAAGCGTCGCTTGTTCTGGGCTCGGCAATCTTCTTGACTGCCCCGCACTGCTTCGATAGGTTTGCGCTAATGGTTTCACGTGAGAAGTGCGCTGGCTTCGTCACTGGATCTCAGATCCTTGAGCACCGGATATCAAGACCGTGGTGAGCGGGAGGGTAAGTACATGAGATTTTCCGTCAAAGGTTTGGCGTTTATAGTTGCATTGTTATCCATGACAAATAACAGCTTCGCTGTTCCGGATAGCTTTTGTGCGGAAGCAGCGTTGTGGCAGGTCCCGTGCCCGGCGTGGATGACACAGAAAGGGTGCTGTACCCCTGAGAATCAAAATCTCTACTGTAACGGTGACTATCTTGCGTGCGTAGAATGCGATGAACCATCAGGCATTTACTTCTGTGGCTGGGTGGCGGAAACGGCATACGACTGCACGGTTGACGGGCTTGGAGTGGCTGCCGATCCGACCGGCACCTATCCCAGGGATTGCGGTGAAGTTTGTCTACCAAACTGCGACGGAAAACAGTGCGGTAGCGTCGGCTGCGGGTATGTCGAGGAGTGCGGCTACTGTGCGGTCGGCGAGGTCTGCGAGAACTTCGTTTGTGTGTCGAACTGCGTGCCAAACTGCAGCGGCAAATCGTGCGGCGACAATGGGTGCGGGGGGAGCTGCGGCCAGTGTCCATCAGACCAGTACTGCTACAACGGAAGTTGCGCTTCGGGCGTCTGTGTGGCCGACTGCAATGGCAAGGAGTGTGGCGACGACTTCTGCGGCGGCACTTGTGGTGCCTGTTCCGGCAATGCCTCCTGCATCGGCTTCACTTGCGTGAGTGGCGACTGCGTTCCCGATTGTGCAGGCAAGGAGTGCGGGGACAACGGCTGCGGCGGGGTCTGTGGGAGCTGCACGGCCGGACAGAGTTGCGAGTCCAATGTGTGTGTGGCCTGGACCTGTCCTCCCGATTGCACCGGGAAGATGTGCGGCGACGACGGCTGCGGTGGCACGTGCGGTAGCTGCCAGGCCGGAATGTATTGCTCATCGGGACAATGTTCAGCGATTCCCTGCAATCCGGCTTGTGGAGGGTGGCTGTGCGGAGACGATGGCTGCGGGGGCTTTTGCGGAATGTGTCCGGCGGGCTCCTACTGCTCGATGGGCCAGTGCGTTGAAGGCGATTGCACTCCAGACTGCACAAACCGACCCTGCGGCGATGATGGGTGTGGGGGATCCTGCGGCGCGTGCGCCGCAGGGCAGTACTGTTCCCAGAACCAGTGTTTGGTTGCAGCCTGCACTCCCAGTTGTCTCAATAAGACCTGCGGCGACAACGGTTGCGGTGGGTCGTGCGGCAACTGCCCATCGGGTGAAGTCTGTACCGTGTACGGTTTCTGCGATCCCCTTGGCGGAGGACCTTCCGGAAATGACAACGGTTCCGGTGGATCTTGCTCTGCTTCCGCTGCGCCCGTCTCGTGGGTTGGCCTGCTGCTGGTGGCTCTTCTGGTCCTGTGTTGGCGCTGGGCCATCAGACCCTCCTAAGCACAAGGCGTCCTCCGGCCCCTCACGAGGACCTTCTTCCGTACTGCGCTCCCCGGCAAGTCTTCCGCCCGAATCGTGAACGGTGCACATCGGGTCAACGTGCGAATCTGCTGGCAAAGCCGGGTAGGCGGCGAAATCTGGTGCCTGTCCACCCGGCTAAGAGACCGCAACATGAACCCAACTGCAGCCGTCCAGATTGTCTGGGAGGTCGCCCAACGTCCCACACCCGAAGAATCGCTGCCCCATAATCAGAATTCGGACCAGCCGTCGTTGGCCGGCAACTCCAGATGAAATCGGGTCCCCACTCCGGCGTCACTCTCGAACCACATCGTGCCCCCGTGGTCCTTCACGATCCCGTGGCTGATGGAGAGCCCCAGCCCCGTCCCCTTGTCCTTGGTCTTGGTCGTAAAGAACGGGTCGAATATGCGGTCCGCAACCTCCACGGGGATGCCGCCACCCCGGTCCTCGATGGTCAGGCGCACCCAGTTCACCCGCTCA
>CAYTWV010000505.1:0-1742 GCA_964442235.1 uncultured Myxococcales bacterium
TACTACGAGGAGGAGTACCACAAGAACATCAAGGTTTTTCAGCAGAAGCCGATCCTTGAGAGGAACCGCCTCGAGGTGCTCCCCTTTGCCTCGGTGACCCTGAATCCGAACATGATGCAGCACTTCGGAGTCGGCGGGCACCTGGGATGGCACTTCACCGAGTCGCTGTTCGCCGGGCTGCAGTTCACCCAGTTCTATTCGGTGGCTACCGGCACCAAAGATGACGTCGAGAATTCGTTCGGGCTTTTCCCTGAACGAAGTGAGTTTGGTTACTCGGCCACCGCCCGGTTCGCCTGGACCCCCTTGTTCGCCAAGTCGGCGTTCCTCGGGGCCTTTATGAACCACTGGAACGCCTATATTTTTGGCGGCGGCGGCATCCTCCGAACCAAATTGTCGGAGATGGCCCCCGTTGGGGAAATCGGCGTCGGGACCCGCTTCTTCTTCGGCTCAGCCTTTGCACTCACCTTTGAAGTCGTCGACATGATGTACAGCGAGGACTTCATTGATGGCGCCAAGTTCATGCAGAGCGTCATGTTGAGAGCGGGCTTGTCGGTCTACGTGCCGTTCACCTTCGACTACAGGAATGAGCCATGATGAAGCGTTGCCTTCTCCTTCTCCCGCTCCTCCTGCTGACCACCGAGGCTGTCGCACAGACCGCCCCGGACATGAATGACGCTCCGGTTGTCCGGAAGCGACTTCAGTGGCGCGAAGGCCGCTCCGAGTTCATCCCCGGAGTCGGGATTACCCTGAATGACCGCTATTTTAACAACTTCATCCTTGGCGTCGGTTACGCCTATCATGTCAACAACTGGATCAGTTTCGGCGCAAACGTCGGGTACGGTATCCCCATCAAGACCTCGCTGTCCGAGGATATCGAACGGGAAAAAAGCGCCCCTGGTGCTTCGTATGCCGTGCCGGCCACCCATCTTGGGCTGTTGGCCGATGTGCATGTGAGTGTGATCCCCATTTATGGGAAGTTGTTGCTTCCGGGCGGCCTGGCGCTGGCCTATGACTTCCACGTTTTTGGTGGGGGCGGTCTGATGCAGGTGGTTTGGAACGCCGACGCAATCGACCGAATCAGTGCCGAAGACCAGTGGGAACTCTCACCCCATTTCGGGGCCGGGTTCCGTTTCTTCGTGGATAGTGGCGTGGCCATCAGTCTTGATATCATCGACCGCCTCGCGGCTACCTACACGGCAACTCGTGCCGATAGCAGCATTCCGCCCGAAGAGTGGACCCACTCTATCGCCCTCATGCTCAACGTCGGCATCTTCTTGCCCTATCATATCCTTACCGAGGAGTAGTGATGGCTCGTTTCCTCTCCGCGTCTCTCTTCTCTCTTTGCCTGCTTTTTTCCACGTCGGTCCTGGCCAGCCACTATGATCTGGAAGATGCCTCGTTCATCCCCAAGGCCGATATCGAGAAACTGACCAAAGCCGGGATTGTGGACACCGAGGCGCTGTTGAACGCCGGACTGACCCCCGAAGCCCGAAAGGCCCTCGCCACAAAAAGCGGCGTGTTGCTGGCCAGTATGGATGGATACGTCACCCATTGCGACTTGCTTCGTATCAGTGGCATCGGTCCGGAAATGGCCATGTTGCTGCATTTGGTGGGCATCCCATCGGTGAAGGATCTTGCGGCCGCATCAGTGAATCCGCTTCACGCCAAATTGCTTGAGACCAACGATGCCAAACATCTGATGGGCGTCATCCCTCAGCCCCAAACCCTTGAGGCCTGGATCG
>CAYTWV010000505.1:1752-3550 GCA_964442235.1 uncultured Myxococcales bacterium
GCACGCGCCGCTGCCCTGCCTGTTATCGTCAAATAGGGAAGTGCCCTCGCCTCCCTCTTGCTAGCGAGGCTCCTCATGATTCGCTCTCCCAGGCTTTTCTGGTCCTCGATTGCCTTGGTGCTGCTTGGGGTTGTGTGCGGTGTTTCGATCTGGCTTTCGGACTATCTCTGGTCCACCAGTGCATCCGCCGGAACCCTCTTGGCCGTTTACTTGGGCTGGGGACTGGGGATTCTTCTTGCAGCACTGACTACCGCTCGGGCAGCAGACTACCTGCTGTTCCCGTCCCATGCGTCGTTTCAAACCGTGTCGCAACATACCGATCTGGACGACAACCTGGTGCGCAAAGTCTCGGTGGTCCAGGCCTCGACCCTCATCTATTCGCTCATGGTGGTGGCCGTGCTCTTCGGCGTGGCGTTTGCAGCCAATGCGCTCTCCAGCGGGGCCCTATTCTCCAGCCGACGAGTGATGCTGGAAGCACTCTCCCGTTCGAATTCTCCCGAAGACCTCCACTCTCTCTTTGCCCAGACCCGTGAGATGTATCTGGAAGACGAAACGGTGCATTTCACGAAGTTGCTGCCTACCTATCTGGACTCCAAGGACCCTTCCGTAAGCAGGGACGCCATGGAGTCCCTTGCCATCATGGCCAGGCGCATGAACTTGTCCGTGGCTGCATTGAACGAGCAGCGCACCTTGCTTGGCGAACGCTGGGAACCCAAACTTGCCCAGTGGTTTCGGCTGGAGGTGGCCCCGATGCTCCGCAGCCGGTTTGCCGCTGGCAAGCCCCCCATGCTGGAGACCCTGAAAACGCTGGTCTGGATTGCAGATCCGGCGGACCTCGGCCTCTTTACACGTATTGCACTCTCTGAACAGTCGCCGCCAGCCATGCTTGAGCAGGCCGCCATTGGCCTGGGAAACCTGGGCATGCTGGAGGGGGCCGAGGGGATCCTTCACCTGATTCAAAGCGGCCCCGTCGACGTGCCTCTTGCCACCCTCTTTTTTGCACTGGGAAACATCGCTGGTGGATTGCGTAATGACCCTTCCGACCCCGTAACCTTGGATGAAAAGGTGCACACCTTCGGGATGCGGCTGGTGGAGATGAGCAAAGGGGCTTCCCCGGACAAACTCTGTCTTCTGGTGCGCACGCTGGCACTGTTGGAACATCAGGGGCTGACACGGGCCCTTACGGACCTGTTTGACTCGCCGGCGTCGGACATTGAGTGCCCCAGAGTCGAGTTCCAACCGCCCACGGGTATTTCGGAGATGCTGAGCACAAATCAAAGCCTGAAACTGCTGGTCGCAAATGCCCTGGCCGACATCGCGGTGGGCAATGAAATGCTGAAAACGTGGCTTCCCAAAGCCCTCGAAAATCCATCCTTACAAGGTCCCGGAAGAGAGGCCCTTCTGGGTCTCCAAACTCGTTTGCAGCGGTGATTGAAGGGCCTGAAAAGGCTTGCCACAGGGGGGGCGCCCGTGTTAGAGTGGCAACTCGTGTGGTGTTGATATGTGTTTAGTGTTCGTTTTGGGGAGGATATACGATGTCTGACGCTCTCGGTATGATTGAAACTAAGGGATTTGTAAGCATGGTCGAAGCAGCCGATGCCATGGTCAAGGCCGCCAAGGTTGAGCTGGTTTCTTACGAGAAGATCGGCGGCGGATTCGTCACGGCAGTGGTGCGCGGCGATGTGGCAGCGGTCAAAGCGGCCGTCGAAGCGGGCGCTCGCCAGGCTGAACGAGTGGGCGAATTGGTTTCCGTCCACGTCATTCCCCGGCCCCACGCCAACGTTGATGCCGTTCTCCC
>CAYTWV010000506.1:0-3548 GCA_964442235.1 uncultured Myxococcales bacterium
CGATCTGGTCATTCCGGACGTCTGCCTGCTGAACAACTGCACCAAGGATCAGCACTGCACGGATTGCTCGGAAGGGCGGACCAAGTGCCTGGTTTCCGAAAACCGCTGCGTGGCCTGCAATCCCACCACGGGCGAAGGCTGCAAGTCCGGCGAGAGCTGCGACGGCTGGGGCAAGTGCGTCCCGACCTCGTTGACCTGCCCGACCGACCAGGGGACCAACGAACCCAAAGTGGTCTGCCAGACCAACGCCGACTGCAAGGCCTGCAGCCCCGCCCACCAGGTTTGTGACGCTGCCTCTCACAAGTGTGTCCAGTGCACCGGCACGAACCTTGGGTACTGCAATGGCTCGGACTATTGCAAGCTGTTCAAGTGCTCGCCCAAGTGCCCGATGGCCTGCGACTTCAACTCGGATTGTGACTTCTGCGGCCCGCCCGACATGCCGTTGCACGCTTGCAACAAGCACAAGTGCGCCGAATGCAGCGACACCTATCCCTGCCCCGTGGGTCTGGTCTGCCTGGCCAACGGAACCTGCTATCCTCCTTGCGGCATCCCGGGCCCCGTCCAGGGCACCTGCGGCGCCGACGCCGACTGCACCTATTGCGGCGACCCCAAGGCCCCCGGCACCTACAAGTGCAAGACCCCCATCAATGACCCCATGCACGGCACCTGCCAGCCCCCGGCTGAAGGCTGCGACGACCTGGGCAAGGGCGTGGCCGTATTGCCTGCTCCGTGGAGCGACTACACCCAGCTCTGCTCCGACGACAGCAATTGCACCAACGTCGGCGCCACCATCAACATCGGCAAGGTCGTCCGCGATATCGCCGGCGTGAGCGAAATCGGCGGCGTCACCATCGGCGATGCAAACATCACCTACAAGATGAGCGAATGCGCCGAGATCAAGATCACGGAAAACATCGACTGCGGCATTTGTGTGCCCTGCAACGAAGACATCGACTGCGCCCCGATTCCGGTGGACACCCTGATGCCCCAACTCTTCCCCGAAGACGCTCTGGCCCAGATCGCCGGCATTCTGCTCATCGACTTGCTCTGGGGCGACAATCCCGATCACAACCTGAACTTCTATTGCCAGCCCGTGGCCCTGGGTTACGGCGTGTGCGCCCCGTGCAGCAACCCGCTGCAGGTGTGCGGCAAGACCACTCCCGATCCCGACACCGGCGACTGCAGCCACAAAGAGTGCGAAGAGGGCGGCCCGCTCAGCACCAGCTGCTCCTCTTGCTCCCAGGCCGTTTGCGAATATGACGCTTACTGCTGCGAAACCGCATGGGACGCCCAGTGCATCCTTGAAGTGGACCAGATGTGCGCCACGCCTTGCGGCGGAGAGCCGGGATGCGCTCAAGACATCTGCAACACGCCCGCCGACGCCCAGGACCCCTCCTGCGGCACCTGCGTAGCCGCCGTCTGCGATGCCGACTCCTTCTGCTGCAACAAAGAGTCCGGCACCTGGGATGACGTCTGCATCGAAGCCGCTGTGGCAAATCCCGCTTGCGCCTCTGTCTGCGGCGGCGGCTGCGCCCACGACGAATGTGTCGCCGGTGGCCCCCTGGATCAGGAATGCTCTGATTGTGCCCAGGCTATCTGCTCCACCGATTTCTACTGCTGCTCCACCGAGTGGGACTCCGTCTGCGTTGGGTATCCCCCCGATTTTTATGAGTGCCAAGCCTTCAACTACCCCCCCCCCTCCTTAGGCGGAATCCGCCACTACCCCCCCAGTATTCCCCCCTTTCTTCCCAAACACCCCGTTGACAGAAGAGAAGCCTGTGCCCATTATGGGGCCAATCGGACCACAATCCTGACTTCTGGATTGTTCATGCAAAGGGAGATGAACATGCTCTACAGGAAAATGCTTCAGGTCACCATGTTTGCCGCACTGCTGTCATTCTCGTCGTCCGCATTGGCCCAGGCTGCAGCCACCGAAGAAGGGTCGTTGACGCTCACCAAGCTTCACGAAGTCTTCAAGAACGCTGCCATGAACGTCACGGCCGACGCCGAAACCGTCATTGTCGAAGATGGCGGGATCAAAGTGCTGCTTCAGCTTGATGCTCCCAAAAAACTGATCACGTACATGCTGATCTTCGGCTTCGAAGAGGGCACCCCCCAGAGTGAACGCATCCAGTTGGCCAACAAGCTCAACTATGCCGTGGTCTTCTCTCGCTTCTATGTCAGCCCCGAAGGCATGCTTTACGCAGACTACTCCCTCTCCTTCGAAGAGGGTCTCGCTCCTGCCCAAATCGTGCGGGCCTATCGCTGGATCTACAAGACCGTGACCGGCGGCATCAACAACTACGACGAGAAGAAGATCGTCAAATAGGGTTCACCAATGAACGACCTGCTGATTCTGGTGGCTGTCGTAGCCGGGTGGGCGCTTCTAAACGCCTATATCCTGCCCAAACTGGGCGTACAGACTTGAATGTGCGCCCCTCGCGTCGGTGACGCGAAAAAGCCCGATTCCCAGCCGCCTTCCACAGACCCCTAAACCTGTCGCTTCTTACGTCACACCAGCCTTGTCTTGAACGGGGTTTTGCGCTACCGTGCGGCAGACGCCGGCTCGTTTGGGGTCGGCCCAGGGAGGTGGTGTGTTCATGGCGTGGCTTCGTAGGCTGACCTTTCCAGCGCTCCTCGTCGTCTCTTTGGCGTTGCTCCTCATCGGGTCCAACTCGGGTATCTGGGATCCATGGGAAATGAACAAGGCCCACCTCGCTCAGCAGGTAGCAGGCCAATCAAAGGTACTGGTCGTTGACCGCCAGGGAGAGTTGCTCTCCGTGTTGCAGGAACAGACCGACGCCTTCTTCCTGGTTGGCATAACGCCACCGGAGATGCCCGCTCTTCCTGGCCGGAAAGCCCCCGAGGGCCCTTCCGTAACCGTTCGCCTGCTGAAGCAGGTCGAGTCTCGCCTGGACTCCGAGGTCTTCCACGCAGTGGTCCTTCAGGGCGACTTGCTTATGGCCGACCCCATTGCCTCTGCGGCCACGCTGGATTCCCTCTCTCAACGCGCCCCCGGCGCCCTGGTGCTGGTCACCGCCCCCAAAGAGGGTTCATGTGACGCACTTCAAGAGGCCTTGAATCTGGGCATCACTCAAGAGGCCGTGCGGTCGCTTAAAGAGACCTGGAAACTCTGGCCTGCCGACCAGAATCACGAAGACCTTGCCAAACAACAGGCCGGTAGCTTCCCCTTCAGCGTGGCGCTTCAATGCACCGATGACGCAGACCAGGGGCTGCCAGATCTTCTAGCTCAAGCATCGGCCTATCCGTGGACTCGAGTGGTCTACAAGGGCCTTTCCGAGCCCAAAAGCAAAGATACTCCGGCTCCCGCTATGGTCTCCTGGTCGGCTCCCCCACTGGATTACTGGATGATGGGCCTGTCGTTTAGAGCCCTGGGCTTCTCCGAGACCAGCGCCCGGCTTCCCAGCCTGCTCATGGGCCTGGGCACCTTACTGCTTCTGTTCCTGTTTTTGCGACGTCTGGCCAGTGGCAAAGAGGCCCTGGTGGCGGCATTGGCGCTGCTTAGCATCCCCCTGTTCTGGGGACAA
>CAYTWV010000507.1:0-3546 GCA_964442235.1 uncultured Myxococcales bacterium
ACCGGAGTGTCTGTGCCACGACCGTGAGGGAGTGGGCGTCCGACCGGAGTGTCTGTGCCACGACCGTGAGGGAGTGGGCGTCCGTCCGGTGTGCCTGTCGCCACTGGCCTTGCGGGCTCGCCCCGAGCCAGGTCTTTGGCCCAACCGAGCTGTCGCCGTCGCCCTAAGCGCAATGGTGCTTTGTTTTGCCACGCCGGCGCTGGCCGACACGCGCCTCTATATCCCCAACCCCTATTCCGACCCTTTCTGGGACCTGGATAACCAGCAGAATTCCGGGCTGGTGCCCCCTCCATGGTTCACGCTCAGCGGCCAATTCCGCATGAGGGGCGGCCTGTGGGACAACCTGGATCTGAACCGGGGCACGACCCCCTCCACAGGTAAACCCATCGCCGGAACCTTCGCTTCGGAAGGAGGCAGCGTCGGCAGTGGAGACATGCGGTTGGTACTGGATCCCATCATCAACGTGGGTCCCGAAGTATCTATCCATATCCGCTTGAACCTATTGGAAAATTTGGTATTAGGCAGCACGCCGCTTTCGTATCCGGCATCGCCGGAAGTGCCTTTCCCGGGCGCCAGCAGCAGCCAGCGGCCGCCTAATTCGGGCAGCAATTCGCTGACGGATTCAATCAATGTGGGCCGCCTATGGGTCGAGTGGTTGTCCCCGGTGGGGCTCATCTTTGCGGGCCGCATGGGCATGGACTGGGGGTTGGGACTGGTGGCCAACTCTGGCGATTGCGCCGATTGTGATGTGCAGCAGGTGGCCGATGTGGTGGGCGTTGCCACTTCGGTCTTTGACCACATGGTGGCATTTACATACTCCTGGGATGCCTCGGGTGGGCACTTGGGAAGTGCCGGCGATCCTGCCGGTGCGTTGATGGACATTACGGACCGGGACGACATGCAAAGTGTGACTTTGGCCGTGGGCAAGTATCTGTTGCCCGCCGTAACCAGCATGAAGGTCTCGCAGGATGCCCCGGTGTTTCTTTGGGGTCTTTCGGGGTCTTGGCGTTTCCAGAATCTGGATTTGCCTGGGTATTACCTGACCGATCCTGACGCCTGGGACGGTGAGGCCCGGGATTCCGAGTTTGTGAACCGGGATATGGACGCCGTGGTGGTGGACGCCTGGATGCGTTTCTGGTGGCGTTCGTTTCGAATCGAAGCCGAGGCGGCCTGGATGGGCTCTTGGCTTGGCGAGGCCTCTCTGCTGCCCGGCGTGGCCACCGGCGATGCCACGGCCAGCCAGTGGGGTGGGGTGGTTCGCACTCGTTTGGGCCTTGGCGCCGGCTTTGAAGCCCGGCTGGAACTCGGGGCCGCTTCGGGCGACGACGCCTATGGTTTTGGTGTAAATACTGCGGCTTCCTACAACCCAAAACCGGGTGACATGGACGGGGCGCAGGCTGATTTGACCAACGACCGTACCGTGGATAACTTCCGCTTCAATCCCAACTTTCATGTGGACCAGATCCTTTGGCGCCGAATTGTGGGAACGGTTTCCGATGCTCTCTATCTGCGCCCAGGACTGGACTTTGTGCCCACCGACTGGGTTCGTTTTGACGCCACGATGATCTATTCCAGAGCCATGGAAGCCCGTTCTGCACCCGGACTGGCCCGTGATTTGGGGGTGGAGTTCGACGTGGGCTGCACGCTGGATGGCAAGGATGGTCTGTTTGTTCGGGCCGTGGGTGCGTGGTTCCTTCCCATGCAGGGATTCCGAAATGTGGTTCTGGATGTCGACCCGGAATCCGCCTGGGCCCTACGAATTGTCGCAGGAGTACGATTCTAATGAAGACTAAATATATCACCTCTGTCCTGCTGGCAGCGGCTGTGATGGCCCTTTCAGCTTGCGAAGCCGACCCGGAAGTCAAGGTCATCAAAGAGTGCTCCACCTGTGATGCCGTGGTCTGGGTGGATGATGTCCCCAGCGAGAGCCCCGACGGGGTCCCGTGGATTGATCAAGTGGACACGCTGCGGGCATGCCTTCCGAATAACGATGGTGTGATCACTGCCGCAGAGATGCCCGTGTTTCTGGGCGCTGCGGTTTCCTATCGGGTGAATGCGCCGAACACCACCCTGGATGTAGCGCCCTCGGGTATCGAACAGCTTGGGGAATGGACCTGGGATTTCCGCAATATTCCAAATACTTACGCAGTAAATGTGAAAGTCGAAGATCCATCCGAGTTCTGGTTCTTCGAGGAATTTCCCGACGCCGAACACGCCTCGCCCGTCAGCCTTTATGACACCTCGTTGCTGGGGGGTTACAAGGACCAGGATGGCATGACGCTGATGTTGGGAGTGGCCTCTCGAGAGAAAAACGGGGCAGTCTATACGTTGATCAAGTATGACGAGCCAGTGCAACTGTTTAAGTTTCCTATTAAACCCGGTTCCCAGTGGAGCCAGACTGTCCATTTCAGTAATGCGGTGATGCAGGGTGTGCAAAACGCCGGCTCGGAAACCTACACCTTCTCCGTGGATGGCCGAGGCACCATGCTGCTGCCCGACTTCACGCTGGAGAACACCCTGCGGGTCCGTCTGCAGTTGACTCAGACCTTTGTGGTAGCCCAGGGTAAACCCACTACCACTCATATCTGGTACATGTACCTGCACGAGTGTCTGGGCGAGGTGGCTCGTATCGTCAGCCTGCCCGACGAAGAGGACAAGGAGTTCACCCAGGCGACGGAGTTCCGTCGGCTAGGTTTGTAGTACACAACCGACATTTGTGGAGAAATGAATGGAACTCAAAGACAAAGCTGTGATCGTAACGGGCGGAGCTGCGGGCATTGGACTGGAAACGGCAAAGATGTTCGTTGCGGCCGGGGCCAAAGTGGCCGTGTTGGACATGAATCAGGAGTCCCTTGATGCCGCCGTCAAGGAACTGGGGTCCGGCGCTTTGGCAATTCAGTGCAATGTGGCCGACGAGGCCAGCGTCGAGAAGGCCTTTGACCAGGTCGTCTCTGGATTGGGTGGCGTCGATGTGGCCGTCTTGAATGCAGGCATCCTTCGTGACGGCTTGCTGGTGAAGGTGGACCGGGAGACCGGCGCCGTGAAGGGTTCGATGTCGCTTTCCCAGTGGCAGTCGGTCATCGATGTGAACTTGACGGGTGTGTTCCTGACCGGCCGTGCCGCTGCGGTGCGCATGATTCAGGGCAAACGTAAGGGCGTAATCGTCCCCATCAGCAGTATCTCCCGCCACGGCAACGCCGGACAATCCAACTACAGCGCAGCGAAGGCCGGTGTGGCAGCGTTGTGCAATGTGTGGGGCAAGGAACTCTCCCGTTACGGCATCCGCGTCGCCGGCGTCGCCCCGGGATTTATCGGCACGGCCATGGTCCTTAAGGACATGAAACCCGAGGCGCTGGAGAAGATCGAGAAGATGATTCCCATCGGCCGCCTTGGGCGCCCGGACGAAATCGCCAGTGCCATCCGTTTTGTGGTGGAAAACGACATGATGACGGCGACTATGCTTGAACCTTCCGGCGGCATGAACCTGTAAACAGGTCCGCTATGACCGGCGATCATCCCGCTGGGCTGCGTTGGCCCTTGGGCGAA
>CAYTWV010000508.1:0-1956 GCA_964442235.1 uncultured Myxococcales bacterium
CGCCATGAGCGCGGGGTTGTTGCGGAACAGACGCTCGAATCGTTGCTGTGCCTCCAGTTCCGCGCTCAGGTTCTTGGAGATGCCGAAGAGGCAGTCCGAACCGTTCCACTTGCCGAACCAGACGCGGGTCTCGACGGGCACCAGGCCGCCGTCCTTGCGTGCCAACGGTAGGGGACAACTATCCCGCTCGCCCCGGAACATGGCGGCAAAAATTTCCTCAGCTTCCCGGCGAAGTTCCTCCGGATGCAGGTCCAGCACTCGCATCCCGGTGAGTTCTGCCGTGCTGTAGCCAAGCGTTTGGGTCGCGGAAGTGTTGGTAAGGAGTATCCGTCCGTCCGGTGTACCCACCAGGACTATGTCGGTCATTGACTTGAAGAACGTGTGGAAATTGGTCTCGCTGGATTTGATCTCTTCTTCGAGTTGCTTTTGCGCGGTGATATCCCAACTGGTGCCGATGATATGCGTGGGTTGGCCGACGGCGTCCCGCTGTACGAGTGCGACCGCACGGACGGTACGGGCCGTTCCGTCCGGCCAGATCACGCGGAACTCAGTGTCGAATTCCTTTTCGCCGTGCAACGCCTTCTGGATTTCCTCCTCCACACGCTGCCGTTCTTCCGGATGCACCCCGGCCTGCCCGGCTGCATCGTCGCCGTCGAACTTGTCCGGCGTAGTCCCGTAGAGATGGAACATTTTATCCCTGACTAGTTTGCCGGTGACGAGGTCGAAATCCCAGATGCCCACAACTGCCGCGCGCGTGGCCAGTGACAAACGTTGGGTCGATACCCGTAATATCTCCTCCGCATACCTGCGCTCGGTGATATCGGTGTGGCTACCGCGGTAGCCACGCAGGGTGCCGTCGGCGTTCAGGAGGGGAACCCCGTTGGTGGAGAGCCACACCTGGCGCCCATCCCGGGCTTGCACGGTGTTGACAAAGTCATGGAACGGCTCTTTCGAATGAAAGATCGACAAAGCGGCTGCCTTCAACACTTCGCCACCGGACTTGGGAAACAGATCGCAGAAGTGCATCCGGCCCACCAGTTCGTCCGGGCAGTAGCCCAGAACGAGCTCCGACACATGACTGACATACGCGTAGAAGCCCTGCGCATCTACCTCCCAGGCGAAAGTGCCGCTCTGCTCGGCCAACTGGTCGAACCGGGCCTTACCCTCCCGCCGTGTCGTTTCGACCCGATTATGTTCGCTGATCTCGCCGATCACAGCGCGCCAGACGGGCGCGCCGTCAGCGCCCTGCGCTACGGTGGCATGCATCGACACCCACATTGGTGGCCCCGCGTGCTTTAGCAACCGCAGATCCCAGACCTGCGGCGCGCCCGTCTCGAAGAGCTGTCTGCAGTGAAGGTTGTAGAGGGGCTGGTCCTCGGGAACGATGAAATCGGATAACCGCCGAGTGACAAGCGTGCCCCCGGCGACGCCCAGCAGGGTCGCGACGGTGAGGTTGGCGTTCAGAATCAGCCCCTGTTCGCTGAGGGTGAAATAGCCCACCGGTGCCAGGTCGTAGAAATCGAAGTAATGTGGTGCTTGCGAGGCGTTCAGTTCGGCCTGCGCTTGGCGCAGATTTTCGTTCTCAAGTTCCAATTCGATCTGACGCACCTGCAGTTCGTAGAGGGCCTGTCGCATTTCCTCGGGCGACTGGGTTGCGGGCGACCGGGTTGTGTTTTCCCGGGCGATCTCTTCGGCCCGCCGGCGCAGTTCCGCGGCGTCTGTGGGGCGATTATCCATGGTTTTCCTCGTGCGCCTGCAGCGCCGTTGGGGCTGGTTGAGATGATGAAGGCCATGCCTGGATCACAGTCAGCGGGTAGGCCGGAAAAGAATACCCCGAAGGCCACTGGCCGAGGCGCCGATACCGACAATCGGAAAGGTAAGCTCTGGCAGTTTTTCCGGGGGGCTGCATGCATGTGTGGGGGAACGGGGGGGGGGGGCGTGCGTCCAATCGGGCCT
>CAYTWV010000508.1:1966-3525 GCA_964442235.1 uncultured Myxococcales bacterium
CGCGGCGGGCAGGACAGCAACAAGGAAAAGGGGGGGGGGGGGGGTTGTTGGGGGGGGGTGGGGGGGGGGGGGGGGGGGGGGGGGGGGGGGGGCGTGCGTCCAATCGGGCCTGTGCCGAAATCTGAAACGCGCTCGCCGGGTGGTACGAGAGGTTGTTTGTTCTCGTTCATCGCGTTCGCCATCACCGTCTGGCTGAACCGCAACAAGAATCGCGGTTGTCCCCAACGACGTGTTGTGCTCGCGGCCCCGGATTATACACCCTTGTCTGCCGTCAAGTAATCGCCCGTTAAAAAGCCCTCGCCCAGCAGCACTCGGCCGGCACCTCGCAACTGCAGGAGCATCACCGACAGCTGTTCGCCGATGCCCGCCAACGGATCCGACAGGAAATCCAGGGAATTGGCGGGGTAGAAATACGCGAACGAAGTCGGTGTCGCCGCAGGAGCCAATCATTTCTCTTTCGCCTCCAAGATCTCGCAGTCGGGGTAGCGCTGCTGCAGCTTGTGCTTGGCGGCTTCGATGTCCGTGGCCTCGATCACGACGTTTCCCACGATGCCGCCCGTCTTCGTCTTGATCTTGAACACGAACTTGCGGTTGGCGGCGTGGGCCGACGTCGGAGCAGCGGCAAACGCCAGCGTCATGATGGAACCGACTACGAACTGTCGTCGCTGCATGATGGTACTCCCGGCTTCGTCGAATTCTGCGGTCATGGTACGCTGTTCGGATTGTCGTTAGAAGCCTGACTTCGAGGTTACCGCTGATGCTGACGATCCTATGGGACAATGACGGGGTGCTCGTGGACACGGAGGGGCTGTATTTCCAGTCCACGCAGGAACGCCCGGGCGTTCTCCGTGCAAAGCCTATTCGTTTGACCAGGATCGACCGAAAACGGCTTGCCGATGGCTCGCACTAGCGGAAATCCTGCCAAGCGATATCATCGGCCTCATGCACTCCTGCGCCCCGCTGTTGACCGACGAGTGCTTCGCGGTTATTCGACCTGGGCCGGCGGCTCGGACGAAGGCCCGCCATCTGCTTGTATGGCTGGTGCCATCGCTGTGGTCCATGTGCGCCTTCGGCTCGTGGCACCATCGGGGCGACGAGTACGACATGTTCGGGGTGTGCATTTTGCCCGGCATTTGGCTCGTCTTTCTGCCATTGAACTTCGGCCAACCTTGGCAGGTGTATCCGCTGCTGATCGCCGCTGGTGCATTGCCGATGGCGGTCGTCGGGTTCCTGCTGGATCGGCTTCCTGTGCCCCGTCGCCTGTGGGGGGCGATCTTCATCGCAGCGTCAATTACTCTGTTCGCCTGGGGGTCGCTGTCGGTCCTGTCACTGGAGCAGGCAATCGCTGAGAACGGTTGGCTCTCGGCGTATGCCGGTTGGATCACGGCCTATGCCTTTTGCGCCACAAGCCTGGGGATGTACGTGTCCGTGCTGACGTGCCTCGACGGTGGATTCTTCGTGTGGCTGCGGCGGCAAGTCCGCAGACGGAAAGAGATTTGACGTATGCCCCGCTTCTCCATCCTGATCCCGGCCCGCAATGAAGAGAAGTGCCTCTCCGG
>CAYTWV010000509.1:0-2030 GCA_964442235.1 uncultured Myxococcales bacterium
ATGAAATGCCCTCATATTCAGGCGGCCAGGGTAGCCCACGGGTTGCCGCAAATGCAACTTCGGTGTAGGAAAGGCCCAGTGAATGCGATTCCGCGGCCCCGGTGTTTTCCGCGGCCCCGGTGTTTTTCGGTGGCCCCGGTGTGTCTGTGCCACGACCGTAAGGGAGTGGGCGTCCGATTGATGCGACGAGGGTATGCGACGCCTTATGGGGGACTAAACATGTGGTCGAACGTTTACGAATTCCTGCAGGCGGAGTACGCCGGCATTACGGTGCAGCGCATGGGGCTGGCCCTAGTGGCGATTTTGGTGGGTCTGATCGGGGCTGCCTTGGTCAAAGGAGCGATTCGGCGGTTGCAGGGGGTAGCGCAAAAGACTCAAATAAAATACGACGATGTGCTGTTTGACGCGCTGCTGTCACCGTAGGGCTGGGCGGTGCTGTTTGCGGGCATGTGGTTGGCCGTCAAGGTGCTTGCTATTCCCGCGGATCAGCAAGAGTTGATCCAGTTCCTTTCGTCGTTCTTTAAAGGGGCATCGATTCTGCTGTTGGTGTGGTTTGGGATTCGGTTTTCTGACTCTGCGTGCCGCGTGTGGGCGGAAAAGGCCGCCAAGACCGAGTCGAAAATCGACGACCAGATGGTGCCCGTGGCCCGGGCCGTGCTGCGGGTGTTCCTGATTCTGATGGGTGGGACCTTTTTCCTGCAGAATCTTGGCTATTCGGTGGGCAGTTTGCTGGCTGGCCTGGGCCTGGGAGGTGCGGCGCTAGCGTTGGCCTCCAGGGACCTTCTGGCCAATGTGTTTGGCGCCGTGGCCATCTTCTGGGATCGGTCGTTCGAAGTGGGCGACTGGGTCCAAATCGGGGATGTAGAGGGCAACGTCGAGGAGGTTGGCCTTCGAACCACTCGTATTCGGACGTTTTCGAACAGTCTGGTGACCATTCCCAATGCCGGTCTGACCACAGGGGCCATCAACAACTGGACCCGGATGCGAAAGCGGCGGGCTCGTGTGGTGTTCCGCCTGGCGTTGAACACCCATTCCGAAAAGGTACTTGGGTTTGTAGAGGCACTGCGCTCGCTCTTGGCCAAGGACCCGCTGATGGTGAACGAAGACACCCTGGTCAGTCTGGAGACCGTGGACGAGTTCAGCCTGTGTGTGTTTGTGCAGTTCTTTACCCGAAGCGTGATTTGGAAGGAGCATCTGGATGCCAAGCAGGCCTTTCTGCTTCGTGCCCTGGATTCGGCCCGTGAATTGGACATAGAGCTTGCTGCCGCTGCCCGGCCAGCGACGCCTAAAATTCCTTGACAGAGACTGCCTGGCTAAGGAAAGTGACGAGGTTCCTGAAGAGTCTGGAGAGGGGGCCGGGGCGTGCCGCAGAAGCTTGCGATGGGCACCGAGAACCCGTTTGTGGAATTGACGATGCCGGATTTGGGGTCCGGGTTAAGTCTGGTGTTTGACCGTTCAAAAGGGTGGGAAATGAGCGCAACGAAGGCTTGGTTCATCAAGGGTGTGTTGGGAATGTTTGTGTCGGGAATGCTGGTGTTGCCGGGATGTGCTGCCGACGAGGCGATCAAGGCGGGGACCAGTTGTGACGAGAGTTGTCCCGTCGGGGCGCAGAAGACCTCGGCTAAAAGCGCCAAGGGCTCCTGCGGGGCCGATGGCAAGTTTGTGCCTGAAGGGTATGAAGTGGAAGCATCCGGCGAATGTGTCGGCAGCGGCGAATGCCAGGTGGTCTGCCTGTACCCCGAGTGCGGCCAGGACAAGACGTTGGTTATAAAGCAAGATGAATTCCGCTGTGAAGCGAACTCAGACCCGTGCAAGGGTGTGGCCTGTTCGGACCACGGCCGATGCCGCAATAACAATGGTCAGGCCCAGTGTGTGTGTGACGATGGGTACGTGGACGATGGCTTGGCGTGTATCTTGGACGAAACCCCCGATGTGGTGGACCAGGACAGTCTTGGGCCCTTCTGTCAGCCTGAATGTGGCGAAGGGTTCGAGTGTGTGGACGGCTTGTGCCACAAAGAGGGCGCCGTGGT
>CAYTWV010000509.1:2040-3523 GCA_964442235.1 uncultured Myxococcales bacterium
GCCCGGCGGCACTACGTACAAGATGGGATGTGATGCGGGGGGCCAGGATTGCGGCGCAGCGTCGCAGCCCAGGGTGCGCCCGACCTTGACCAAGGATGCCTATATCGACCGATTTGAAGTGACCAACCGCAGGTACCTGGCCTATCTGGACGCGAATGAGGGAGTGCCGACGCCCATATGTTCAACCGGCAATTCTCCCATCGATGATGGAACCCGCACGGTGCCCGGCTGGTTGCTGGACCATCCCGTGGTGTGTGTGACGGCCGCTCAGGCCGAGGCGTTCTGCGCTTGGGCCGGCAAACAGCTTCCGACCGAAGCCCAGTGGGAAGCCGCTGCGCGGGGCACCAACGGCGAAATCTACCCGTGGGGTGAAACCTTCAAACCGGATTCGGCCCAATGCTGGCATGACTGGGAAACGGGGTTCAATCCCGAGACCATGTGCACCAACGGTGGCTATTTCATGGATGCGTGTCTTGAAGAGGCGCCCCCTACGGATAGCTCGACCCAGTGCTGGTACACCGCTCCGGTTCTGGATTCCGATGGCAAACCGACCAAAACCACGGGCGCTTCTCCGCTGGGCTGCCTGCATATGGCCGGCAACGTGTCGGAGTGGGTCGCTGATGGCTGGTCGGCGGATCACTCTGCCTGCTCCATGGGATGCGAGGATCCGTTCCTGGCACCCACTGGCACCCGGGTCATTCGTGGCGGGAGTTACGACGAACCGGCCGGTTCCATTACGGGCTGGTATCGTGAGCAGGCCGTGGCCACCGCAGCATTTCCGACCATCGGATTCCGGTGCCTGGTAGAGGTGCAGTAAAAGTCCTTTGGGGCAGCAGTGTTTATGAGTGTGTAATCGGAAACAATCCGAATCTTACTAAGGGGGAATAGATGAAAAGAGTTATGGTCGTACTGGGAGGCATGGTGTTTTTGAGTCTGGTGGGATGTACCTCGAATAAGGCTACCGAAGAGGGTACCGATTGCGACAACACGTGCCCGGTGGGCGCTGTGCCAAGCACAACCAAAGAGGCCGAAGGCACTTGTGGCGTGGACGGCAACTTCAAGAAGACGGACTTGCAAACGGAAGTCTCGGGGCAGTGTGTAGGCAGCGGCGAGTGCCAGGTCGTGTGCCTGTTCCCCGTATGTCTGGCCACTCAGACGTTGAAGATCACGGCCACGGAATGGCTTTGCAGCGGCGGCGACCCCTGTGACGCTGTGGAATGTTCGGGCCACGGCTATTGCCGCAATAACAACGGCCAGCCGCAGTGCAAGTGTGATGCGGGATACAACGAAGACGGCCTGGCCTGCGTCTGGGACGGCGTCACCGACGTCTCCGTGGAACCCGAAGTGGTCGATACCGAAATCGACGCATTCATCGAAAACTAGTCCCAATCGACATCCAGATCCCCGACGCCCCGTGGGCCCGACAGCACGACGCCCCGACGCCCCGACGCCCCGTGGAATTGATGGGTGCTTATGGCACTGG